>CAKVCF010000009.1 GCA_934725795.1 uncultured Clostridia bacterium
GTTTAACAACAGATTGAAATCCATTTTGGCACTTTCACGTCAAGATTGGTGCTTATTTATTGACTTAAAGGAAGATAAAATTTCTTACGGTTTAATGATGAGTTTTAGAAGCATTAAGGACAAAAACTTTTTGCAAGTGTTGGAAGACACAACTTTTTCAAAAGAACGCACAAGCAAAACTCATTGTATCATAGCTCGTCCGCTTAACTCTTATTCCATGCTGCTTCACTCTATCAGTGGTGAAACTTTAAATGTAAACTTTTCTTTGGACAAATCTAAAAACAATGTATTCACCAAAGAAATCCAAGAATTGGTTGATGCCACATTCAGCAAACTGCGAACAACTCAACGCAAACTTGCTGATATGAAAAATATGTATCTTAATATTTTTACCAACGTTTTAAATGACGTGCATGGTGCACTTTGTGTTATTGTTGATAAAGATTATGTTGATAACGGCCTTTTTGAAGATGGCATTTGGCTTAAAGAACCTATCAATTTCAGCAAACTTTTCACACAAAGCAAAAGTTACAGTGAAGAAAAATTGCAAGCACATGCAGACCTTTTCTTAAACATGCTTAACTTTGATGGTATTACAATCATTGACAACATGGGCAGATTGCGCGCTTACAACGTGTTTGTTGAACCAAACAGCAAAAAAGTTGGTTATATTGTCGGTGGTGCACGCAAACGTGCAGCCTTCCACATTTTAAGCAGCAAACGTAAAGGTATCGTTGGTGTTTACTTCCAAAGCCACGAAGGTGAAGTTTTCTTCCAAGCATTAAAACAAAACACTCCAAAACAAAAGAAGCAAGAAGCCAAGTTGGAAGTTAAACCAGAGCCAACTGTTGAAGTTAAACCTGATGAAATTAAACCACAGGTCAATGAAGAAAATACAAACACTGACAACAATCCAGTTGTTTTAATTAGTGAAAAGATTGAATCTAACACCGCAGAAACGCAAGCAGAATACAAAGAATCTGCACAATAATAGAACATTAACCATAAACACATAACACATTTATTTAGGCAATAAAATTACAGTAAAAAATGTTTAGCAAACGCTAAACATTTTTTGTTTTTTTAACTGCTTTTGATAACATTGATTTTTGTTTTAATTTTAACAAAGTCAACTATCTAATTCTCATTTTATTACGCAATACAATAATTGTTATTGTTACGCCAAGCACAATCACTGACACAACAATAATAATAATGATTGCCCAAACATTGAGCGGTTCTTTCACCACAACCTTGAAGCTTGTGATAACTGAACCTGAACTGCCAACAAGTTTAACATAATATTCACCAGCACCATCGGTTTTTTGTGAAATTGAATGTTGCACTTGTTCCAAAACAGAATTTTCATTAATTGTGTAAATCAATGTATCATTAATGTATAAATAACTATCACCAACTTGTTCATAAATAATACCAGGGTTGAATGTTATATCAAAACCTTTTGTGGTTTCTTTGCCTAATTCAACTGAACATTCAATTGTTGGTTGTTCGTCATTCATTGTTAAAACGAATGCAGTTGAACGCACTGGATAAATACTATCATCAACTTCGTATGTTATTTCAAATGATTGTTTGCCAGCTGAAATACCTAATTTGTCAGCATTATCAAGCAATGTTTGATAGGTCAACAATCTTCCGTTTTCGGTTTGTGGATTGATAAGTTGTAAGAATTGGTCAGTAATCTCAACCCCTTCTTGATTAACAACTTTTGTGATTGTGTATCTTGCAATTGTTGTTAAATCGTAACTTGAACGTGCTTCGTTTTTATTTAAAATTGTAAAGCTGATAGCTGTTTCAATAAGGTTGCCATTATATGTAGCATTCAACACAACCTTATAGTTGCCAAAATCCTCAAATGTATAAGCATAACCCTTTTGTTTTGGTTGATAATTAACGCCATTGCGTGTTGCTTGTTTTAAACTGATTGGTTTTGCATTAATAGAATCATAAGCTGATGGTTCATACACTGCCAATTCCACAGCATCATTAAACACACCATTTTCAATTGGTGCTAAACCATTCATTGTGAAGAAAATATCTTTCATCACACCAAAGGTTATACGTTCGTTTTCATCATCACCAAAACTGAACACATGTTGGTTGCCAGCAAGGTCGGCAATTTCAAATGAATATTTACCGCTGCCTTTTGCTGTGTATTCAACCTTGTTGCCTGCATTGTTCATAGTTAATGTTTCAAGCATCACACCATTGTGATAAACAGTTAAAACTATTGAGTTTTTAGCTGTTATTCTGCCTGCGACCGCATTCTTTTGATTGAATGATAAAGTTAAGGTTTGGTCTTTTTGTAAATACAAAGACTGCTCAAAATTCTCAACATCGTAATTGTATTGAGTTTCACCAGTTATTCCATAAGAATATTTAACATCTGTAACAATCACATTATCGCTTGGTTGAGCCATTTCAAGTGTTGCAAAGTATCTGCTGTATGTGTTTGTATAAACACGGTAGATTGTGAAATCACCTATCTTAACACCACGTGTATCTTCTTGCCTTACAGTGTCTGTTTTCAACATTGCTGCACCTTGATCAGTTGCCACAATAACAATCAATTTTTGATTACTGATGAAAAGTGGAATATTTGTTATTGGCAAAGTAAGTTGTTCACTTGTTTGCTTTTTAAGTTTGCTTGTGTCAAAGCCTGATGGCAATTCACTAAACTTAAAGCTTGAATTTGCCTTAATCGCAACCATATCTTCAGTTTGAACATAGTACAAGTCAGTTAAAACAGCCACAACAGAGAATGCATAAACCTTGTTACCTAAACGTTTGCCATCAACTGTTGAAATTTCAATTTCAAACCAATAAACACCTTTACTGTTTGAGAGTGTGTTGATAACATAATTGCTTAAACCATCAAGATTGTAAGTTGCAATTGCATCATCTTGCAATCTTTCATGCAATCTATAATTATATGTAAAATAGTCATTTTCAACAGGTGTCCACATTAAATTCATAACACCAGAAGTGGTTGAATTGAATGCAACCTTTTCATAATCTTCATTATATTTGAAGTTGATTGTGTGTTCAACATTATCAGTGTTTTTAAGTGCCACTGGTTTTGTGTTTGAGTCAATCACAACATTATAAACTTTTTCCGAAACATTATCATACCATAAATCCACTGTATATTTTACGGTTGCACCAGCATTTGTTGCTGTGAAAGGCAATAATGTTATTTTACCATTTTCAAATTTTATCAAATCAACTGAAATATCTGTTGAATATTGATAACTTATTGTTCCATCAAAGTTTTCAATAACACGATTATTTAAAGTTACAACCCAGTTGTTATCTTTAAATTCCGCAACATAATCTAACTTGTTACCATCAATATTGTGGCTAAGCACCACCTTTTTATAAAGGTCTGTGTTGAAGGTGATTGTTGCTGCGGTGAAACCATAGTAAGTGTTGGCATGTTCAAAATATTTGTTATTGTTGCTTGTTGCACCTTCAAAACTTATGCTATAGAAGCTGTCCCCAGTAACAGTGTCAAAGCGATAAGTGCTTTGTTTGCCAAAAGCATCAGTCATAATAATTTGATATGTGCCAGCAAGATTTGTTAACAATCTTGTTTCAACGTCTGCCAATGTTCCGTCAATATTTTGATAATATTTAAACTCGCCATTTTCAATTTGACAGGTATAAACTTGTGTGTCGCTTGAAGAAATTACAACAATTTCTCTTGCATAGTACATGATGTTATTTTCTTTTATGTTTGCACCGTGCAAGTCAATGTAGTAGTTGTTTGCTGAATCCTTTTTAACCAAGTTTTCAACATTTATTTCAACGCGATTTTCTTTATCATAATAGTTGATTGTAAATGTTTGTTCACTTAATCTTGAGAAGATTCTCAAAGTATAGTTACCGCGCCCTGCAGTTTTAATTGATTCACAAATTTGTGCTGTTAAACCAGTGTTTGTGAATTTTGTTGTTGCATTTGTATTGATTGTTGAAATGTAACCAGTTACAGAATTAACCAATTGAATGCGGAAGAATTTATCAACAGGTTCTGCTGTTCCACTGTCGGTTGTAGAATGGTCAATTTCAAACAATGTTATTGCATTATTTGCATTGTTAAGTGTAACTTCACCTTCTTCAATGCTTTGTTGTGCGTTAATATAATTTGCATGGAAAGTAAATTCAAGTTGTTCTTGGTCTGGATCAAACAAAATCAAGTATTGGTTTATGTTACCAGCACCATCAATTTCAACTATTTCATAATAGCCTGATTGAGCATTCAATGGCAACACGCCAAGATAACTATTGATTGTGCCAACTGACAAAACTTCTTCATATGTTGCAAAGTTTGTTACTGGCATGTTCAATTCAGCCAAAGTTAAGTCATTGCTTGTGATTTGACGATAGTATATTTTTTCAATATCTTGAACGTCAAACTTAGTTTGTGCTGTTACAACAAATGCGTATAAATCTGCCACATTTTTTGTTTGATAATATTTTGTATATTGATTTACAAAATACAAACCTGAAGCTGTGTCATAAACGGCAAGATTTAACATTTTATCTGTTCCGTTTTGCTCATTATAATATTGCACCAAATTATCTGCTGATTCAAGATTATTAGAGTTTTGTGTTGGTGGAGTTCTATCTATCACAACAGTGTAAATTGTTTCATAAAAACTTTGAAGTGTTGAATTTGAGCTCACATAACTTGAATAGCAATCTTTATATTTTTCATCATATGCTGAATCGCTAGAAATCCTAAATCTCACCCTAACAACATATCTTATTGTTTTTGCTGATGCATCAAAGTTGATATTGCCATTACCAGCACGCACCAAACCAGTGTCAAGCCATACAACTCTGCCGCCATCTTCAAGTTTAGCAGGCATTGAGCTTTCTCCACCAATATCGCGATATTGATAGTTGATGTATCTTGTTGATGTTGTGCTATTATCAACATATTTATCAACAATTAAGAAATCAGGATCAATTTGTGCTTGTTCAGCAGCATTGCCTTCGGTTGCATATGCTGGCAACACCACTTTCACATATTCAGCATTTGTTAACAACTTTTTGGTTGTTTGGTTAACAGTTTGAACTGCTTGCAAATCTTCTTTATCAACCATTGCACTAATTTCAACTGAAGGATTTGCTGTTGTGATTGTAAATCCAATTGCTGTTTTTGTTGTTGTCAAATCTTTGCCATTTGCAGCCAAAGTTGAGTTAACAACATTATCTTCAATAACAACAACATAATCACCAGCCAACCACAACCAACTGCCTTGATTGTTTGTTTGAATATATTTTTCAAACAATGTTCCAGTTAAGTATTCAGCCAAGTTAACATATAAATAGCCATTATTGTTGCTATCTACAGTGTAGTAAGCTTGTTGTTGACTTTCAGTTAAAGATGCAACATATTCTTTTGTTGAGAATAATTTTGCAGGTGTGATAATTGTATTCCCGCGTGAGTCCACGGTATTATAAGGAGCACCAAGTTGATTTTGATTATCTAAGAAATAGATTGTAAAATTCAATCTGCCTGCATAATAACTGCTTGCACTTGCACCATTAAAATACTTACCAACAGGCACTTTAACTTGAACAGGCACTTTGTTTGTTACCAAACTTAAAGTGTAGTTAATTTCTTCTTGAGCATAATTGCTGTTGCCATAATATGTTAAAGTTTTTTCTTCCATTGGTTTGCTGAAATTTTTGAAATCTGTTTGTTCACGCAAGAATAATTCAATAAACTTGCCAACATTCATACCGTCAACATCTACGATAATGTTTTGCCTATCAACAATGAACCAGTATTCTTGTGAACTTCCGTCAGTATATGTTCTTGTTACAACATAAAGCCCTTCTTGTGTTTTACCATCTTGAACATTGATTGTGTTGTAATATCTGCTTGAACTATTTTTAACCAAGTTGCCTTCAACATCTTGTTGACCATCAACGTCTTTACTGAATAACACACCAATAGTTTGAGTGCTTTCATAGAAGCCACCAATATCTTGATTGTATGTGTCAACAGTTAAAGCATAATAGTTGTAAGTTATTGATTTCACAGCATAATTGCCTGAGCCTTGTGTCCAATAGAAAGCCAAAAGGTTATCACTTGTTGCTTGCGCACCTTTTATGTTTTTGCCAGTTGCGAGTTCGTAATTATTGTTGCTTAAATATGTTTCATCTTCAAGCCTGTTAGCATCAGTTGTAAAATACACCTTACCAAGTGAATGGTCATCATTTATTTCAATCCTTAAATAAGAATTAGAATTTGTGATTTGTGTGTTATCAAACTGATTTGCACCAGCAATATATATCTTTCTAACAAAGGCATTAAAATCTTTTTCTTCATTTGTTTTGTTTGCTGCGTCAACCGTGTAATAAGGGTTTTGTTCAGCCGATGGCTTTGTAACATTGCCAGAATATTTTTGATTGTTAAATTGGTTATAAGTTGCCAAAGTTGTGTTTTCAACAATCAAATAATTTGCACCAGCAAAACCGCTAAACAACTTATTTAACATGGCAACATTGCTGCCAACGCCAACAAAATAGTTGGCATTTTTTAAACTTTCGCTGGTTTCATTATTTACAAATCTTTCAATAAATTGTTCAGTTAAAGTTCTATCTTCACTAGGTTTTGTTGAATCAAACATTTTGATTGCTTTATGTGTTGCATATTCAACATTAACACCTGTTGCAAACACAAGGCTTGCTTGTGTGAAGTATTCATTATTTCCTTCTTTATAATAATTGCCGTCTTGTGTTTTTATTTTAAAGTATTGTTCACTTGAATCAATCACAAACATGTAACTTGTTTTGTTGCCCGCTTCGTCAACTAATTCAAACAAATAGATACCGTCATTTTTAAGCACATTTGCTGAGCTGATTGTATAGTCAAGTTTTGTTGGCTTTTCAATTTTAAATGGACCTGTTTGATTGCCAAGTGAATATTTATTTGTAAACCAAACTTGTGATGAAGAGTTATTTAAACTTCTTACTGAATCTTCAGCATTTTTCAAAATTGGTGTATAATAATAAGTTGCTGAAATGTTAGCACCGCTTGCTTTATCTGCCCAATAGATTGTTGCAAACACATCTGCAATGCAATCAATTTTTTTATAGCTACCCATTTCATCTGTTTGGATTGCATAAATAACATTGCCGTTGTTATCTTTAACTTGACGTGTTGCATAAACACCAACGCCAGTGATATTTGTGCGGTCAATAGTAAATGAACGATAAGCCTTAGCTTCGCCTTCATTTGTTGCTTCAATCAAGAAACTTGCACCTTCACCTTCTGCAATATTTGTGCCTAAAATTGTTGCACCATTTTGCACATTTTGTGGCAAAGCCTGACGTCTAAGTTCGTTTGCTGTTAAAATATTTGAATGGTTTGATTTAGACTCATCTCTTGTTAAATATGTGTTTTGGATTGAATAATACTTAACATCAACTGCGCGCTCAAACACATCTGGTTCTTCCCACCAAATTTTAACATTTTGATTTGTGAATTTGCCTGAACCAACTGCGATATCGTATTCTTTTGTTGTTTCGTTATAAGCACCAACATTAACAATTGAAGTTTGGTTTGTGTATCTAAATGCAAACACTTGCTTAAATCCGCTTAAACTGCCATCGTCAACTGTTATAAACACAAGATAGTAACCAATTTTGTTGAATGTTGTTGTGTTTGTTATTGCTTCTCTATAATCTGCCCAAGATTTGCCTTCTGGCAAAGTTGTTGAACTTAAAATTGGTTGTGTGCTGTAAATATAAAAGCTGTTCCAAGATGAATTGCCTTCGCTATCTTTATTTGGCACATATGTCAAGTTTGATGCCAACCAAATTCCACCTTGGTTTGTTGATTGATACATTTCTTTATTGATTGCACTGCTAATTGAAGGATTTTCTTCATCAGCTGCAGAAGCAAAAGCAGTGTTTAAATTATTTTCAGTAAGTTGATCATTGATAAGTGCATCTTTCTTTTTATTTACATAGCCCGTGCGGTTATTTTCGCCCGTTAAAGTGGTTTCATTTATAGAATAAGCCACGCCAAGTTTTTGTTCGTCAGTTGGTTGATTATATCTTTCAAATCCGTCTGGAACAATTAAAACAACTCTATCATAAACATGTTTATTTATTTCGATATAGCGCATTTGAGCTTCAGCATAGCCAACTTTTGAATATTTCAACTCATAGCCAACAATTGTTAAACTATCGTTTTGAAGTTCAAAGCCCATATTGTTTTGCTCACCATTGTAGATATAGCTATAACTAAATTGATAGCTACCAACTTCTGTGAACATGATAACTGCTTTTGTTTCATCTTCCAAACCTATAACTTTTGTTGATTCACCATTTGAGTTAGTTTTTGTGCAAACCAAAGAATAACTTTCGCCTGTGCTTGCTTGACGCACTCTACGATATGAATAACGTGTGGTTACACCGTTTGCTGTATGAGTGTAATCCAATGTGTATTTTGAAAAATCATATGTAAGGGTTGGATATTGACTGCTTGAACCTAACACAAACTTTCTGCCAACTGCGTTTGGCAATGATAAGGTTGGCAAGGTAGCATACGCCTGCCCTGAGCCATTTTCAAAAATCTCGGCTTCAGTATATGTAGACTTAAACACCAATTCAAATGTGAAAGTTTGACGTTTAAATTCTTCATTATGACGATATTCCACAACAAATTCATAATGGCCATCAAATCCCTTTCTTTGTGGAATAATGTAAGTGAAATCTTGATAGTTGTTTTCACCATATTGTCTAACTGCTGGCAAAACAATCTGCTTACCGTTACGTGTTGCATTTACATTGATTTGTTGAATATTTGTTGCGTAGTTATAATTAGACAACAAATTTTCAGTGTTACGTTTAAGGTCTTCTCTAACACTGCCGTCAGCCGTTGTTTGTGTGCCGTAAATGTAACTGCCAAAACTGAAAAGCACACCTTCAGCAATATCAACTTCTTGAGCATCAGCTTGGTTAGAATTATAGGCTGTTATGTTAGGTGTATAATAATATGTAACAGGGCTGCCGTTTATAGTTTTTGTTTTCAGGCTGTTTTCAAGCATGATATAATCGCCTGATTGGTAAACTGTTTTATTTGATTGAGCTTTTGAATCTGCAATATCAGTGTAATAATAATTAGGGTAATCGGTTGTATTGGCACGGATTCTATCAACTGCTAAAGTGTTGAAAGCTGTACCATCTGTTTTGTAAAGGCCTTTTTTGAAATTATAATCGGCTGAAGCATAAAAGCTTTGCATTGTTTCATATTCGGTGGAATCTTTGTAATCATCACCAGTTGACGCAATGCCAACCTTTTCAACTGAAAGCACAATACCGCCATCATCTTTTTGGCTGTAATCTTTGCCAATTTCAATGGCTGCGTTTGTATATTTTGTTCGGTTTAAAACAACGCCAGCAAACAACGCACCAGCTGATAAAACAACTGTCATTATGCTGACAAACAATCTATTAAAAAATTTCTTTTTCCCTTTCAAAATGCTTCCCCTTTTATCTTTTGCGTTTACAACAAAATTATTTATTGCAGCAATATTTGCCAGATTTGTCTGTTTGTGCAAAAGCTAGAATTTAAAACTCTGCAAGTTTAAGTTTAATTACTTAAACAAAACTGATTCCCTACGCGTGTTTAACCAAACTGCAAAGTTTTAAAAACATACACCCCGTATATTTATAACAAAATTATACCACATCAAAAAGCAAAAAACAAATATTTAATTATTAATAATTAAACTAAAAATAAATATTTAATAATTATCATTAAATATCAACAAATACCTATTTATAGTGGTTTTTTAATCAAAACAATTAATTTTTATTTTTAACAATTTAAAATTTTTAATTAATTTTTAAAA
This sequence comes from uncultured Clostridia bacterium, assembly GCA_934725795.1. GTDB lineage: Bacteria > Bacillota > Clostridia > Christensenellales > UBA1242 > Onthoplasma. Next base: position 9,900 of record CAKVCF010000009.1, read on the forward strand.
ATTATCAAAAAAATATGCAAATATTTAATTTTTTGCATATTTTAATTTAATTTTTTATTTTTTATTTCGTAATTTTTTAATTCAAGTTATTGCTAGTGTTTTATTTACCGATTTAACTTTTTGGTCAACTAGCACATACAGACAAAATTTTACTAAATCAACTTTTGGCTACCTTTAACTTCCACCAACTTCATAACTTGTGCAATTTGATTTGTGTTGGCATCAACATAGTAAAAGAATGTTCCGTCAATGCGCTCAACAAAAAGCTCATAACAAGCAACTTCAATGCCAGAATCTAACCTAATAACTGACTTGCGTGCAGAAAGGATTTCAAAATCAAATCCAAGCAAACTTTCAGCCTGGTCTAAACTTGTATTAAATTGCGGATTTCTTCCAACATGGTTTAAAGCATAATTTGTTGCCTCAACACCTATAACTTCTTGGCTGGTTAAATTCACCTTAACCTTAACCAAATCAGGGTAATACACCACATCGTTAACAACTGGTGCAAGGTTTACATAAAGCACATTTTGTTTTTCTTCTCTCCACACTGGGCGCATATTTTCAAAGTCGATATTATTAACAAAATTTTTTGCAATTTCTTGTGCTTGTTCAACACTCAAAATAGGGTCGCCACCTTCAGCATATGCAGACAAACTTATAAGCAAACCGCCACGTTTACTCACCTGTGCAAAGGCAGTGTTAGTTTCTGTTTTGATTGTAAAGTCATAAGTTGTTATTGTTCCTTCTGTTGTGCGGTCATATGTTATTTCAACTTTTTGTCCACTATATACGGTGTCTTTTAAATATTTTTTAGCTTCATCTTGTGTTATTTCTTTTTCTGGTAAACCTTTAACTTCTTTAGTTTCAAGTGCGGTTGAAAACGGACCATCAAATATCATTGAAGGATATTCCACTTCTTCACTGCTAAGTTTTCCCATGCTTGTTGTTAATTCGTTCATGCCAGAAGCATTAAAAACACCAGCATCAATAAAGTTAAAACCAGTGTCATACATGCCATAATTTTGCTTGTTAAAATTCGCTTTAAGTTCAGCCAAAACAAGTGCTATTTTTTCAAACAATAATTCTTGTTCTTGTGTTAAATCTTGGTTTTTATTTAACACTTTTGAATAAGCTTCACATACTCCATTTATTTGATTAAAAAACTTTGTGGTTGCTACCACATTGTCATGACTTATTGGAAGCACACTCAAACCAGCCAAAACATAATTACAATCACTCATCATATCTTGCAAAGTATTCAATTTTACTTGCCTTGTGGTAAGTGTGGAATATTTTGAAATATCAACTGCCAAGTTGTTAACATTGTCAACCATCGAAAAATAACTTGCAGCATAAACACCTTCCAAAATATTTGCATTCTTTTTGCTGGTAGTATACACCTGATAATAAGCAATTAATGTGCAAGTTAAAATAACAAGCAAAGCCACAATTGCAACAATAAACCAAGGCATTGCTTTTTGTGCATTGCTTTTTTGTTTTGTTTCCTTGTCCTGTCCCACATTACTATTTTGTTCAAACTCTTCACTTTTAACTTTTTTATTTTTCATAAAACCTTCCTAGAATATTTTTTAGCAATAATTGTTAGATATATTTTGCAAAAAATAATGTTTAATAAACAATAATAAAATTTAAATAATTTAATCAAAACTAATAAAAAATATAAATAAATTATTATTTTTTAATTAAAAACTGCTATTTTTAAGCATTTTTTAATATTTTTATTTAATTTTAAATAATATTTATATTTATTTAAATTTAAACATAATAAATATTTGTATTTCTTAATTAAATTATTATTAAAAATTTATTTAATATTTTTTTGTTTTTAATTTAAACTGCAAAAATATGTTTACCAATTTGTGTAACATACTTTGTTGAATAAATCCATTTGCTTGTTGCAGTTTGCGGATTATAATAATAAACTGAACCATAAGTTGGATCCCAACCATTCAATGCATCATCTGCTGCTTGATAGGCTTTTTGATTTGGCTCTAAATTTATTTGTCCATCATTAACTGCAGTAAACGCCCATGGTTGATAAATCACGCCTGAAACCGTGTTTGGAAATCTGCTGTCTTTAACACGATTTAAAACAACTGCACCAATTGCAACCTGACCTGTGTAACTTTCTCCACGCGCTTCAGCATAAATCACTTTTGCAAGCAGATATCTATCATTGCTATTATAGGTAGATGAACTGCTAGTTCCTGTTAAAGTTATTCCCATTTTCTTTGCTGTTAAAGGTCCAACTATACCATCTTGTGTTAATCCATATTTTTTTTGAAACTTTTTAACAGCAGCAATTGTTTGCGGACCATTTATTCCGTCTACATTGCCAGTATAATACCCCCATTTTTTAAGCCTTGTTTGCACTTCTTTTATATTTGCTGTTGCCGCATAAACAGTGTCAACACCATTTGTGGTTGAAGCAACTTGCGTTTTGTTGCGATTAGACTCAGTTTCCATATTAACAAATATTGAGCCAACCACTCCAGCAAGCAGTGAAATCAAGCCAGTAATCAAAATCAAAAACTTTTTCATTTTTCACCCCTTAACATTGTTTGTTACAAACATATACTTGCCAATAAATGCAAATTTATAACACAATTCAAAGTATAATTTTAAAGCCATGTACAGTTTTTGCTTTGATGACGTTTAATTCCATTACCTTTTAAATAAATTTTCAAACCACTGAACAAAACGCGATTTAAATTTAACCTTGTTTGTATTGTTTTGAGTTGCAAAGCAAAGCGGCGGATACATAACACACCACCAGTTATCACCAACCGCATCGCCAAGTTCCACAACCACAGCATCATAATAGCCAGACTCTAAGGTAGTATTCACATAAGTTCGTGTAGGGAAATACTCATTTGCTAATTTAACATTTGCACTATAGCTAAGTCCATTTGCCTTTAAAGTGTTAGTAACAATCAATGTGATATTCTCTCTTTCTTTCACAACAACATCAACTGCCTGTTGCTTGGTTTGCACATCGCACAATTTTGGTGTAAGATATGCAACCACATTGTCTTTAACTTTAATTTTAACGTTTTGGTCTAATGTGCTGTTGCTGTTCGCACGAATATGTATGCGTAAATAATCATAATTTTCTTGTTTCTCAGCAGGCAAATTGAGTGCAATACAAATCACAACAACAATAGCCACAACACAACCTATAAATTTTTTCATAACTTAATGGTTGGCAAATTGATTTAAAAAAACTGCAAAACACACACACATTTTGCAATTTTTAATAACATTTTGTTAAAAATGTTTTTCATTTCAATTTGTTTAAATTTTCTTATCAATTGTAAAAAATTTATTTAATTTTTGTTATGTTGAAAAAATATCATCTAGTTTGTTTTAAACATTTTAACTTTTTAAAAATTTGTTTTTATGTTTTAACATCAAAGCACAACTTTTTATATATTGTATAAATTTTATTTCAACTATGTTTTTTATTTTTATAAACTTAGGTTTGTGGTCTGCCCGCACTATTAAACAATGCACGCCAAGTTGCAGGTCCAACAATCCCATCAGCTGTTAAACCATTTTCAGTTTGAAAAGCCCTTACAGCACGCTCAGTTTCTGCACCAAATATGCCATCTAAATTCGTAATTGGATAAAAGTAAGAAAGCAGCAACCTTTGCAAATACATAACTGCGCTGGTTCTACTGCCACGGCGCAAAACCTGACTTGAAGGGTTTGTATTAAGCAG
>CAKVCF010000010.1 GCA_934725795.1 uncultured Clostridia bacterium
GACGAAATATCAATTGAAATTGGCACAGATTATGTGGACCAAGGCGTTAAAATTGTGGCGTTTGGCAAGGACGAATCTGCCAGCGTAAGCATTGAAACAAACCTTACAAAAAACGCTGATGGAAGCCTAACTTCAAGTGAAGAAGGTACATTCTACATAAAATATAAATCAAATTGCTTTAAATATGGCAAATTGTTTAAAGTTGAAAAAATCCGCCTTGTTTCATTTGTTTTGCCAAGTGAACCAAGCGAGAAAATAGATTAATAGGGGGCACAAATGAAAAAGAAAACTTTAGGTGTTATATTAAGCATCTTTGCACTTTTGTTTGGCTTTGTTGGCGGAGCGTTTGGTTTCACTTATGCCACAATTCCAGATACAGAAATTTTAAACGCCAGTGAAGAAGTGTATTATTCTCGCAACGATGCGGACTTAACAACAGGCAAACTTACAGGCGAAGTTGGTGAACTTTCAATTCACTTTTTAGAGTTAGGCAACAAATACACAGGCGATTGCACTTACATTAAATATGGCGATGTTGATATTCTTATCGACTGCGGTTCAAAAGCCAGCAGTGTTCCAACTGTAACAAGTTATCTTGATAAATATATCACAGATGGTATTATTGAATATGTTATTGTAACTCACGCTCACCTTGACCATTATGCAGGCTTTGCAACTAGTGGCAAAACAAAAGGCATATTTGATTTGTACAAATGCCAAAATATTATCGACTTTGGCACAGGTACAAACCAAACAACAGGCGTAGCATACCAAAATTATTTGGCAAAACGTCAAAACGAAATTGATAACGATGGCGCAAATTATTATCCAGCACCAGAAATCACAACACTTGGCAACAATCGTGAATTTGTGATTGACGATGGCTCAACAACTGGCAGCGTATTCAAATTAGAAGTGCTTTACAACTATTTTTACACCAACACAGCAAGCACAGAAAATGATTATTCAGTTTGCACACTTTTCACACATAACAACAAACATTTTTTGTTCACAGGCGACCTTGAAAAAGACGGTGAAGATATGCTTGTTGATAACAACCAAGTGTTAAAAGACGGCTATGAGAACGGCAATTTAAAAGTTGATTTGTATAAAGCAGGGCATCACGGCAGTAAAACCAGTTCAAACGAAAAATTGCTTGCTGCAATTCAACCACAAGTTGTTTGTATTTGTTGTTGCGCTGGCAGTAAGGAATACACCAAAACCGATGCAAATCAATTTCCAACACAAGATTTTGTAACCCGCGTTGCAAAATACACCGACCAAATTTATGTAACCACTTTGTGCATCGATTATGATAACAACCAATTCACATCAATGAACGGCAATATAATGATTATTTCACACATAACACAAACAAAAATAAGCTTAGCTTTCAGTAATAACTCCACAAAACTGAAAGATACAGAATGGTTTGCTGCTCACCGCACCTGGCCAACAACTAATTAAATGGGAAATTTAACTGTAATAAATGGACAATAAAAAACTCTCAACCATTTGAGAGTTTTTTGTTATTGTCTTTAGGCTTAAATTTAGGTCCTATTTTGCCAGGATTTTAAAATGATTGCTTTTAAACATAACAAAATAGTTGTTTGTTTAAATACGATAAATAGTTTATTTAACTTTGATTAAAAGGTAGTTCTTTTTACCTTTTTTGAAAAGTTTGCCGTCAAGCAAATCTGCTTTGTTAAGTTGCATATATGGATCTGTGATTATTTCGCTGTCCATACTCAAACCATTTTGTTCAATCAATCTACGTGCTTCGCCCTTGCTTGTAACAAATTTTGCATTTAAAAGCAAATCTAACACGCCAATAGTTGGCTCTGCAATTTCAAGTTCGATTGTTGGGGCATTGTCTTTATTAATAGTGTTTGAAGCAAATAAATTTTTGCTCATATTTTCGGCTTCAATAGCATCTGCTTCGCCACGAATAAACTTTGTTATTTCATAAGCCAAACGCTTTTTGCTTGCCACAATATCAGTTTTAATCATTGAACGCACTTCGTCCATAGGAATATCTGTGAAAAGGGCAAACATCATTTCAACGCATGCGTCTGGTGTTTGGTAAACGCCTTGATAAAAGTCGTATGCTGAAATTTTATCTTTATCAATCCAAATTGCGCCTTTTTCGGTTTTACCCATTTTTTTGCCTTCTGGTGTTAACAAAAGGGGATTAGTTGCACCAACCATAACACGATTTTTGCCATCAATAAAGTTCATTTTTCTGCCAAGTTCTGTGCCAGCAACAATGTTGCCCCATTGGTCAGCGCCGCCCCATTCAAGAGAGCAACCATATGCTTCATTAAGGTGTAAGAAATCGTATGCTTGCATTAACATATAGCCCATTTCAAAGAAAGTTAAGCCACCTTCGGCAATACGTTTTGCATAAATTTCATTTGTTATCATTTTGTTAACATTGAAATGTACACCGATATTACGCATAAAGTCAACATAGTCATAACCTTTAAACCAATCAGCATTATTTACAATAATTGCAGGGTTGTCGCCGTCAAAATCAAGGAAATGGCTATAAGCACGTTTAATGCCTTCAATATTCTTTTCAAGTTGTTCTTTGCTGAGCATAGGGCGCATATCTGTTTTACCAGAAGGGTCGCCAATTGCAGCGGTAGCACCACCAACAAGCACAATAACTTTATGCCCAGCCTGTTGGAAACGCCTTAAAATTGTGCAAGGCACACAATGACCAATATGCATGCTGTCAGCTGTTGGATCTGTACCACAATATAATGCAATTTTTTTGTTGTCCAACATGTCTTTAAGCAATGCTTCGTCAGTTGTTTGATATAATAAATTTCTATCTTTAAGTGTTTCAAATAAACCCATTTTTATCTATTCTCCCAAAGTCCGTCTATCCATTTTTGTATAATTTGACCGTCTACCACATATTTACCAATCACTTCGTCAGTTTTTTCATAAACAAAACTTTCAATTTTGGTGTTTTCTTGCAACACTGGTTTGATAACAGTGTTGTTAACCATAGGAATAAGTGAAAGTGCAACAGCCACAATGTTAATAATAATCACAATACAAGCGCCTTTAACCAAGCCAAACACAAAGCCAAGGGCACGATTTAAACCGCCTAACACTTTTGTGCGGGCAATGTTATCAAACAATTTGCCAAGTATAGCAAGCACAATTTTGATAACGATAAACAATAATAATGCTGAAATTGCAATCACGCAAACATGAGCAATACCAGCACCTGCAACGTCAGCTACGGTTGCTTCACTGGTGAAATCAACTTTGCTTGAACCAAAAATCATACCAATGATTGTTTTAAGCAAGCCGTTCATACCAGAACATGCAGCCATAATGGAATCTTTATCACCAAAACTTGCCACAGTGTTGCCAAGTTCAGCATTCATGCCAACCAGCGAACTTGAAATTTTGCCACCGATGGCTTTTTCCATACCAAACCAACTGCCAACCCAGTTAGCAATATATTTTGCCAACCAAATTGAAACAACCAAGCACACAACCCAGTTGAATAAAGAAAGCAAAGATTTGAAAAACCCTTTTTTAAGACCGATAAGTGCAAAGATAAGCACAACCAGCACAAGGGCAATATCAATAATGATGCCTACAACTTTCATAATTTCTCCTTTTGTTTTGCGGTTAAAGCAAAACTATTGTCTGTGCTTTTAAGCACAAAATAGGCCTTTTGTTTGTTAAATGATAGCATAAATTAACAATAAAGTAAAAGAATTTAACAAATTTAGCTTAACAATTTAAATTTATATATGCAAAGTGCTTTTAAAATTTAATTATAAGTTTTATCACAATTATTGGCAGATTTACACGCAAAATATACAAAATTGCAAGGCAGAAGTTGTTTCATGTATTCTTATTTTATTCCTCTCGCAACACAAGGCTATTTATCACTTTATGATAGTTAAAAGCACCGATTTTGTGTGAATAAGCAATCAAAATATAACTAATTTTGGTTAAAATTATTGTTTTTGGTTTTAAAACAAAATCAGTCAAATTATTCTCATAAAAAAGTATTTAAACTTGTGCGTTGGAAAATATAATTTAATTGTAACTATCTTAAATTTGTTTGTTAATATTTTTTTGTTATGATATAATGAAACATACTGAGGTGAATATGGAAAAAAAGAAAAATCAAGGTTGGAAATCAGCAATATTTTACATCATAACTTTGGTGTTGGTTGCTGTTATGATATGGGCAATAGTTGCCAAAAGCAGTTCAACCAAAAAGATTAGTTATACAGAATTTCAAAACATGGTAGAAACAGGTCAAGTTGCAGAGATTGACGTATATGGCTATACAATTCGTGTAAGAAAAGTGGACGGCGTTGACGAAAAAGCCTTCCCTAGAAAAGTTGATGCTTATTGCACAATCACTGAAAATTGCGATGTTAACCAACTTATTAATGAATATAACGATTCTATCTCTCAAAAAGATAGCGAAGGTAACTTTATTTATGATGAAGACGGCAACCGCAAGGTTGAAGATGGCAAAGTTTTCATTGCTGCATCATATGGTTATAAAACTGAAAGTTGGTTCAGCAAATTGTTGCCTTATGCAAGTTTAATTCTTATTGTTGTTATGGGCATTTTCTTGTACCGCAGCATGTCAGGTAACAGCAAAGGATTTGGTTTTGGCAAATCAAAAGCAAAATTGGTTGTTAGTTCAAGTGTTAAATTCACAGACGTTGCAGGTGCAGATGAAGAAAAGCAAGAACTTCAAGAAATTGTGGAATTTTTAAAAAATCCAGCAAGGTTCACAGAACTTGGTGCACGTATTCCAAAAGGTGTGTTATTAGTTGGTCCACCAGGAACAGGTAAAACATTGCTTGCAAAAGCAGTTGCTGGTGAAAGCAAAGTGCCTTTCTTCAGCATTTCAGGTAGTGATTTTGTTGAATTGTATGTAGGCGTTGGTGCAAGCCGTGTGCGTGATTTGTTTGAAAGCGCAAAACAAAATGCACCTTGTATTGTATTTATTGACGAAATTGACGCGGTTGGTCGTCAACGTGGCGCTGGTATGGGTGGCGGCAATGATGAACGTGAACAAACATTAAACCAACTTTTGGTTGAAATGGACGGTTTTGAAACAAACAGCGGTATCATTGTGCTTGCTGCAACAAACCGTGCCGATGTCCTTGATCCAGCACTTTCACGTCCTGGTCGTTTTGATAGGCAAATTTATGTTCACTTGCCAGATGTTAAAGGCCGTGAAGATATTATCAAAGTTCACACAAGGAACAAACCTCTCAGCGAAGACGTGGATATTAAACGTATTGCAAGGTTAACAAGTGGCCTTGCTGGTGCTGACATTGAAAACGTGCTTAACGAAGCCGCATTGCTTGCAGCCCGTGATGGCCGTTACAAAATCACAATGATTGATATTCAAGAAGGTTTAAACAAAGCTTTGATGGGGCCTAAAAAGGTTTCTCGCGTTATAACTGATAGAGATAAGTATATAACCGCAGTGCATGAAGCTGGCCACGCAATTGTAAGCCAAGCTTTGCCAAACTGCGATAATGTGCAAGAAATTTCTATTATTCCACGTGGTATGGCTGGCGGATACACCTTAACATTTGATGAAAAAGATAGTTCACATATGCCAAAAGCAAAATTGCTTGATAGCCTTGCAATGATGCTTGGTGGCCGCAGCAGTGAAGAAGTGATGTTGGAAGATGTTACAACTGGTGCATCTAACGATATTGAACGTGCAACAAAACTTGCAAGACGTATGGTAACCGAATGGGGTATGACCGATAAAATTGGTCTTGTGTCATTTGGTGAAGGCGAAGAAGTGTTTGTTGGCAGAAATTATCAAAAACAAATTCCATATAGCCAAGAATTGGCTTATACAATAGACCAAGAAGTTAAAAATATTATTGATGCGGCACACAAACAAGCAAAAGAAATTTTAAACAACAAAAAAGATGTTATTGAAAAAGTTGTTAAAATTTTAATTGATAAGGAAACAATATATAAAGAAGAGTTTGAAATGCTTTACAATGGAGCATCTGTTGAAGAAGTTGAACAAGCCATTGATAAAAAAGAGCAAGAAAAACGCGACTATCAAGAAAGAGCAAAACAACAAGCCCTTGCAGAACATAAAGCACGTGATATTAAATCACGCATAGAAACTGCTGAAGCTCTTGCAAAGGCGGGCGTTATCAGCAAACAAGACTTTGAAAAAATCAAAGCAGATGCTGAAAGTGAAATGAAAGCAAGCCAAGTTGCAACAGCACAAACAACAGCTGATACAACTGAAAAACAACCAAGCCAACCAGTTGAAGATGATAAGCCGAAAGATAGCGATTCTTCAAACCAAGGCAAAAAAGAATAATATAAAGCACAAGCAAAGGCTTTTATAGTTTAAATTGTAAAAGCCTTCCAAATTGCTTTGGTATGGCCATTTTTGCTTGATTTTAAATAAAAAAAAGTGTAAAATGACGCTAGAATAACAAAATATTATTAACAAACTTGTTACAAAAGGAGACACAATGGCAAAAAAAGTAGGAGCAATCGTAAGTTTATCAATCATCGGTGTTTTGATTGTGCTTACAATCATTTTCGCAAATGTTAAATATGATTATAGCATCAAATGTAATGCACCAGACTTTATTTTGGTGGAATCAAGTTCAACCAGTGCGGTTGTTGTTGATAAAGATGGTAGCTATAATGGTATAAGATCAACTGAAATTGAAAAATTGATTAACAATGCAAGTAAAGAAGTCTTTATTTCAGCAATGTTCAATGGCAATTTAGGCAAAAAAGCAAATATCGTAACTGAAAGCACTGTTGGTAAAAGTCTTCCAACTGCTGAAGGTTATTATGTAACTTACAGATATACAAAACCACAAATCTTAAAAGATGGTAAAAAAGATTATAAAGACGACCAAGGCACATATAAATATCGTGAATTGGTGTTCAGTGTAACAAAAACTGATGGTGAAGCAACTGTTAAAGTTTATGTAAAACCATACTACGATGCAGATGGTGAAATTTCTTACGAAAACAAATACACAAAGTATTATGAACTTAGTGCAGATTTCACTGAACTTTACAATTATTTGGCTGATAAGGTTAGATAATATCGTATAAAATTAATGTAAATAAAAAACCACCAAATCAATGGTGGTTTTTGTTTTTTTAATCATTGTTTTTTTAATTCTAATTTAATTTTTGTTAAACAAATCAAATTTAGCATTTTAATAAATCTAAACTTTAAGTGTTTACAATTAATGTGTTGATAATTATCTGCAAATCAAATAAATTTATTTTTTAATTTTAGATATGTAGTCAACAACATCTTTAACAGTTTTCATATTTTCAACTTCTTCATCTGGAAGGCTGATACCAAATTCGTCTTCAAATGCCATAATCATTTCAACAACATCAAGGCTGTCAGCACCTAAATCTTCCACAAGGCGTGAATTTAAACTGATTGATTCAACTTTTTTATTCAATTTGTCTGCAATAAGGGCAATAATTTTTTCTTGCATACGTCCTCCTAGTTTTAATTTTATATTAAACATCAAAAAATGTAAAGCAAAAATATTCTTTACGTCATTTTTCTTAAAACAATGCCAAAACTCGCCAAGATATTGCAAATCAAAAATAATGCCGTGTGTTAAAATCAAAATATGATTCAAACTGGCAAAATAGATGACTTATCTTCGATTGTGGAAAGATATGCAAAATATCAAAAAGTGATGCTGATATTCGACCAATTCGCATCTAATTTGCAAATTGCAGAAGTCCACCAAACAATAAAAGAATTGTGTATATTCAATCAAATTGATATCAGCATAAACACTGGCAATGAAACACAAAACCAAGATTTAAATGAAATTTACAATGGCTATAAAATGCTAATTTTTTTGTGTGCCCCTGAAACGGTTATTGGTTTAAAACTTAATTTAGAAGAATTTGTTAATGTTTATATCTGTCAAAACGCAATTTTACCATATTGTTTGAACAAAAATTATGCCATAAGCCAAGCACAAACTTTTTTGTTGCAACAAACCAACAAGCTTGATAAATCAGCCTTTTCAAGTTTGGCTTTTAATTGTTTTTATAATTATCTTTTAGATGTTTACACTCAAGCGGAAACAAACTTTAATATTGATATGCAGGAGTTTTCCAACCGCAATTTGCTGTCCGCCTTTGGCACACTAGACACAAATTTTAAGTTTGTAGACGTTGAAATTGTTGCAAATTCAAACCTAGATTATCGCACTTTGCCGATTGTCGATTTTGTGTTGCTCGCTGGGTTTGAAGCATTTTTTGCAGGTGTAAAACAGCACAATTTTTTGTTTGCAGATTTATACAAGGCAGCAAAAAGTAATCCACAACTTATAAACAAATATTACGCGCTCAGCCAAAATGATGCAATACTTACAATGGTGGATCTTGATTTTAATTTTTTGCAAAACAAATTGAACATTGCAAAACAAACTGTGCATCAGTTTTTGCAAATTTTACAAACTGATGATGTGCTTAAAATCGTCCAAGCGGTTAAACTTTATGCAAAAAACAGCACTGGCATTTTAAATTATCTTTATTTATACAATGTTTTTGAAACTTAAATAACAAACAACATAAACACCGCAAAAATATAAACATAACATACACACAACAAACAATAAAACAACTCATAAACAAAATCACAAATAGCAACACAAATAATATAAGCAACATGTAACTGCATGTAGTGGTGTTGTTTTAAAACAAAATCTTTAAAATCTTGCAGTTTAAGATTTGCAAATAGGGCAAATATATGAATATGAAAAAAATTTGGCTAATGCTTTTCATATTCGTTTTTTTATTGTGTGGGCAAAAACAACCACGTTTTAGTTTGTTGCAATATTTTGACGGCGATTATTTGGCATATACAACAACTGCAGATATTGATTCAACAAACCTTGGAATATGTTTCCAAACCACAAATGTAAAGGCAACAAACAAGATAGGTGAAAGCATAACAATCCAAAATTTTGAGCCAGCCAATGCAATAAAAACTTTGCAGGCTAAGGTTGTTAAAACTGAATACTTGCCAACTGGTGCAACAGTGATTTATGCATATTCAAGTCTTGTGCCAAATAGTGTTACTGTGGACGGCAAACAGGTTAATTTGCAAATTGCTTATTATGAAACTCACACCATTATAGGTTGGCCACTTATTGTAGGCAGTTTTTAAAAAACACCAACACAAGCACAAATTTTAAATTTTGTTGTTTAAAAGTTTTCAAGTTGGTCAATATCAGTTTGTAGGAGGGGAAAATGGAAAAATCAAACACCCAACAAAAGAAGAATATCGTTATTAATTATGTGTATGCAAGTTTAATTGCTTTGCTTGTGATTGCTTGTGCCGTAACCATTGCAATGACAACCAGTGCTAATTCAAAAAATAATGGTGAAGTTGGTGGTGGAGATACTCCAGTTGCGGTTGTTACTTATGTTGTGCCAATGAAAAACGCCACAATCCAAAAGGACTATTCCAACACAGAATTGCAGTTTAACGATACAATGAAGCAATGGGAAATGCACAAAGCAATAGATTTTCTTGCAGGGGAAGAAACAAACGTATTTGCGGTTGCTGACGGCACAGTTTCAAATGTTTACACAAACTATTTAGAAGGCACAGTTATTGAAATTACTCACAAAAATGGTTTGGTTTCAGTTTACAAATCTTTGGCTGAAAATCCAAGCGTTGCAACAGGTGATAAAGTGAGTGCTGGTCAAGTTATCGGCGTTGCAAGTTCAACTATGTCGCAAGAGCTTAACGCAGGCAATCATTTGCACTTTGAAATGAGATTAAATGGTGCAAAGGTTGACCCTAACAACTATATTGACCTTGGCACAAAATAAACTTAATATAACCTAAAAATTAATTAGAAAACACATAAGCATAAATTTGAATTAATCATTAAGTTAAAAGCATAATTCAAAAATGTTTAATGTAAGATAGTCGCAGTGCAACAAACAAAAAAATCAGGTCATTGACCCTGATTTTTTTACTAACATTGACAACAATTTTAAAGCATTAAAATATATATTATATCTTTAATAATTGCCATGTTAGTTTGTTTATTCACCAGCCACTGGTGAATATGTTGCTAACCAATCTGTTGGAGCAGTTGTCCATGTTGCGTTAGCAGCATTGTTGGCTTTTTGGATTGCTTCTACAACCACACTGATGTTATATGTTTTGTTTGCATCAGCGTTTGTTAAAGAGGTTGGCACAGTGATTGATGTTACAAAATCAGCTTTGCCATTTGCAGTCAAAGTGCCTTTGTAATAGTAGTAGTCATCTTCGCCTTTTTGCCAAGTGTCGGTTGTTGTTGCTTCCACGGTTGTGCTTGCACCTTCAGCGCTTGTGATTGTAAGTTTTGCCCTAACCAAAGCATCAGTTGTGTTTGCTGGCGCACTTACACCAATTGCTTGATTGTAAACACTGCCTGGCAATGCTTTGCCTGAAAATGTAAGGGCAGAAACAGACGCTCCACCTTGTGTGATATTGATTGTTACGGGTTCGCCTAAAGTGATATCACCAGTTACATTTGCTGTGCCAGTGAAGAACGCTAAAGCAATACCAACACCGATTGCAGCAATCAATAAAACAGATAAAGCCACAATGGCGATTGTAGAGCCGCTTGCACGTCTTTTAGTTTGTGTGTTTGCCATAAAATTCTCCTTTTTTGATGTACACTGCTATTTTGTGGACTAGGCAAAATTTTATGCAAAATTTAAAAAATTGTTGTAAGTACTTAAAAATTTGTCCAAATTTATAACAATAAAAAAAGACCAAAGGTAATTGGTCTTTTAATATTTAAATTAGTAATGGATTTACAAACTTGTTTTTGTTGAGTTAAGTCTTGTTTTGTAAATTTTTGCTGGATTTGTTTTACGCATTTCGGCAATTAATTCATTTTCTCTTGCTGTGTAACCAGTTGATGTTGCATAAACTTCAGTTGAACTTGATGCAGGGTAAACCAAATCAAACAATTTGTCAAAATATGTTTGGTGTGTAAGTGGGTTGATTTCCATTTTGTATAAGTTATTGTTATTGTAAGTTACGGTATAATAATCGGTTTTATCTGTTGTAACAACAGTTTTTGTGGCATCAGTATAATATGTGAAGCGTTGTCGGTTTGATGATGCAATATCAGCACTATCAAATTCGCCATAAGGAATATCAAACATATCAACTTCACCAACATAATACAACAAGTGAATACCGTATGAAGTTATGCACATAACATCGCCATTTTTGCTGTCAGTATTTGTTGTTGAAGATGTCATATCACCTGGGCGACCGTTTGTCATCAAACGTACGGCTTCGTCAGTAAATGCTGTTTCCATTGCACTGTTACCATTTGTGCCAACAACATAAGGCATGCCTTGGCTTAATGTTGCAGTGTCGCCAGTGTATTTGAACATAAATGTTACAAATTCATCCATGCTGCTAATTGTGTTGTATTCAGCCAAAATTTCGTTTAATGAAACTGCTTCAGCATCTTCATCAATCAAACCTGTTGAAGCATTGCGTGCAGTTGCTGTTGTTTTAGCAATTATTGCATCATATTGTGCACGATATTGTGCGTCAGATAAATTGTAAATATCTTTTGCTTTTTCTAAATTTTTGATTGCTGTTGTTTGTTCATCACTAAATTTGATAAGAGTGTGAATAAAGTAACCAAATTGAGTGTCTGCTTCACCATTTTCGCCATCGTTTAAGATAGGGTGATATAAAATGTCGTCAGCCTTTGTGCCAGCATCTTTCATTGCTGATTTGTAACTATCAATGTTGTTTGCGTATTTGTTATAACCAGTTCTGACCAATGACACATATTTATCAAGCAATGCGGTGATAGATAACTCACCAGAAGCATTTTTAAGATAGTTTGTGCGTACGTTGGTTAAGTATAAAGATTTGATTTTGTCGTTATATGCTTTTTTGAAATATCTTTTAATCAAATCTTTAGTTACAGTGTTATATGCTTTACCATTTTCATCCCTTAAATATTTTTCGCCGTCAATCAAATCTTGGCTTAAAAGGGCAATGGCTTTGTTGTAAATTTCAGTTTGTTTTTCTTCATTTTCAAGTGAAGTGTTAAATTTATCAAAATATGTTGAGATAACAAGGTCAAGTGTAGAGTCTGCTTCAAAATCAGTTAAAGTGCTCATTCTATTTGCGCCAAGCACGCAATCAAATGAAGGTTCTTCTTGTTCAACATAAACAATATAATCAACAGTTTCAGCGAAATCGGTTGGTTCTGTTGAAACGGTTTCTTTTGTGTTGTCTGTATAATAAACAGTTTTAGTTTTAAGTTCAGCACGTTTACCTTTAAGCACAGTGTTGTAATCTGCATATTTGTAAGCAGTCTCACTGTTGCTATCTTCAGTGCTATCTTCCACTTTAACATCTAAAATACGTTTTGCTTGTTTAACATAGTCAGCCATTGTGCTGTCCATAGAATCAAACAACTCTTCAATAGCGGTGTTAACTTGATATGGTGTTGGCTTGTATTCTGTTTTGCTGTGTGCGTATTGGTAAAGTGATTCTCTGTCCATCAAAAGGTTAAGAGTTTCAGCCATAGCTTCTTTTTCAGTTTTGCCAAGTTGATTTACATAATAACTGTTACCGTAACTATTGTAAGCAGAAAGCAATTCATACCTTGTAATATGAGTGTCGCCAACAGTGGCAACGGTTTCGTTATAATATTTCACACGGCTAACTTCAAAGCCAGCACAGCCTGTTAAAGCACAAGTGATTAATAACAATAAGCATAAGATAAAAGTGTTAAATTTTTTCATTTTTTCTCCATTATAAAACTGCATTTGGCAAACATTTGCCTGATTTTGTTAAAGCAAACGGATATACCTAAATTGCTAACATTTGTTGCTGTTTTATATTATATATAAATTATGCTTAAAAATTGATGTTTTTATGCAACGACTATTATTTTTTTACGCAACTTTAATTCTTTCTTCAATAAATGTTCTCATCTTATCCATTATTCTTTTTTCTAATCTTGATATATATGACTGAGATATTCCAAGTTTATCAG
>CAKVCF010000011.1 GCA_934725795.1 uncultured Clostridia bacterium
GGCGTTGTAATAAATAGGGAATATAAATATAAAATCCTTGCAAACAACTTTGGTGATAAACAAAATCCAATTTTGATTTATTCTTTAGCAACTTGGAACTACTATCTTGGTCAAACAGATGTTGCAAATTCATACTACAACAACACAAAATTCTATTATAGGTTAGTTAACGATATAGATTTCAGCACAGTTTATAATAATCCATCAACCAGCACTGTTACATTCAATGGTAATTTGCAAGGTAACAACATGGATGTTACAAACTTTAAAATTTATTCTTCTCAAAACCTTTCAAGCATTGGTTTGTTTGCTCAAGCTGTTTCACTTAACAACAGCAGCATCGAAAGTGCAATACGCAACTTAGATATAACTCCATCTAGCATAACAGCTTCAAGAACAATGGCAGTTGGTTCACTTGTTGGTGTGGCAGATAATTATAATATTTACAATATTGACATTGAATCACAAAACACAACCATTGTTGGTGGCAATGCTGTAGGTGGCGTGGTTGGCTTGTTGCGTGGTAAATTTGATGTTGATGGTTTAAGTTCAAATATTGGTGCTTATGCAAGCCGTTCACAAAGTGAAAATACTTATAGCATTTACAGTTCAGTTTATGTTGCAAATAGATACAGCGCAAGCAACTTGAATGCAGTTTATTACGCTGGTTCAGTTGTTGGTATTGCGGATTCATACAACGGCACATCTCAATCAATCAATCTAACAAACGAAAATGTGTTGCAAAATATCAGGCACGTTAATGTTTATGGCACACCTATTATATTTGGTGATACCGTTGGTGGTGCAATTGGCTTGCTTGGCAAAAACATAAAACTTTATGATTCAATTGTAAATATTACAGCTGGCAATTTATCTGGCTATCAATATTCTGCAGGCTTGGTTGGTGAAAACCGCGGAATAGTGCAAAAGGCAACAGTGTCTGTGGTTGGTGAAAACTTATTTAAAAATTCAACATTTGTATCATCAGGTTTAGTTGGTTTAAATCTCAATGGCTATGTTTTAGATGCAACTGTTTATGCTGAAATCAGCAAAACAAATCAATCAATTGTGGCTGGTATTGTAGGCCGCAACCTTAAAGGCACAGTTCAAAATGTAAGCATTGATGGCTCACTTAACGGCTATTATGTTGGTGCAATTATTGGTGCGGATTATGGCGTAGAAACTTTTGTTAACAAAACAGCAGCAGGCGGTGGCGGTGCAATTAAAATAGCAGAAGAAAATTTGATTGCATTGACTAATTCAACATATGTCGGTGCAAACGATTTAACAAATTTACAAATTGATGCTCAAATCATTAAAAACGCAATTTTAAACCTTAACAGTTATTATTCATACCAAGTTAATGCTTCAAAACAATTAGAGCAAAAAGCTAAAAAAGTTTATGGTTTGGTTGTTGGCTTAACAGATAAACAACAAGCATATAACTTTAGATATGGTTATAACAGCAAAACAGCAAAATTTGTTGTTAATAGTGGCTTAGATATCAATGCGGTTGGTTATATAACCAAAACAATAGATGAAAATGATTACACAATTGGTTTAATCAATATCATTAACAATTTTGAGTTGCCTAAAGATTATGCTGATACAAGCGCAGTGCTTTATCTTGTTGGCGCAAAAATATCATCATTTGACTTCTGGCTTACACAAAATGGCTTTACTGGTGAATGTTTTGCCTTTGCACAAACTTTTACAGAACTTAAAAACAGCAAAAATGTTGAGTTCTATATAACCAAAGTGCAAGGCTCTTTAACCAGCATGACAAAGTTGGACGAATATGACATTGTATCTTTAACAGGTGATTACAATTTTGATTTCTTAACATTCGATATTGAATCATTATTAACTGATGTTGTGCCAGTTGAAGGGCAAAAATATCAGTTGGTGTTAGATGAAACAACTCATCATTTGTTAATAAAATTGAATAGTTTAGCTTAAAATCAACTCACAGTTTTAGTTAGAGTTTAATTCAACCAACTTTAAATCAATTTCATTTGTTATAATTGACAAAAATAAAGTTTGTGGTATACTTAAATCATATGAAAATTGACTACAACAAACTTATGCATGAAGAAATAAACAGTTTTGGCGAAGCAAAGCCAAAACTGCTTTTGCATTGTTGTTGCGCACCATGTTCAAGTGCTGTGATTGAAAAGCTAAGCCAATATTTTGAAATAACTTACTTTTTCTACAATCCAAACATTTTTCCCGCACAGGAATTTGAACACCGCAAACAAGAATTTAAAAAACTTGGCGTAAACGTTGTTGATGTTGGTTATAATCACCAAACATTTTTGGATTTAACAAAAGGGCAAGAAAGTCAACCTGAAGGTGGCGCAAGGTGTAGGATTTGCATTGCTGAAAGGCTTGACCAAACTTTTAAATATGCAATTGAAAACAATTTTGACATTGTAACAACAACACTTACAATAAGTCCACATAAAGATTGTGAGTTTATAAATCAGCTTGGTGAATATAACCAAAAAAAGTATGGCATAAAATATCTTCATGCAGATTTCAAAAAAGAAAATGGCTATCTTCGTTCCACACAAATTTGCAAGCAAAAAGGTATTTATAGGCAAGATTATTGTGGCTGTGAGTTTTCAATCTATAAAAAAGAAGATTAATACAACAGATTTAAATTTTAACTATGTTAACATTAACAAATTTTTGCTCATATAAAAATTTATGTTTAACATAGTTTTTTTTAACAAATTAAATTTGATACACAACATTTTGCAAATCAAAAAACGTGCCAAAACACAAAAAATATGTGCAATGGTAAAAGCTAATGCTTATGGCACAGGGCTAAAAAATGCAGTTAAATCACTTAGCAAACATGTTGCATATTTTGGTGTTGCAAATGTGGAAGAAGCTAAAAATGTAACCAAATATACAAACAAACCGATTCTTATTACAGGGGCTTTAGATATTTCCAAAATTTCCACACGTTTTGACTATACCTGTAACAGTCTAACAGATGTTCAAATTTTGTCAGGCACAAAAAAGCACTTAAACATACACTTAAAAATCAACACTGGTATGAATCGGTATGGCATAAGTTCTTTGCAGGAGTTTGAAAAGTGCTTGAATGAAATTGCAGCGTCAAATTTAATCTTAAAAGGTGTTTACACACATTTTGCAACAACAGATAACTATGTTGAACAACAAATGCAAACTTTTTTAAAGTTTTTGGCAGTATTAAAAAAGCGCAACATAAAACCGATAATTCATGCTGACAATAGCCATGTATTTGACCTTCGTCAGCATGATTTTGACATGGTACGCATAGGATTCAATCTTTATAACAGCAATCTGCCACCTTATTTGCCAGTTGTAGAAATTGAATCACAAATAACACAAATCAACTATGTAAAACCAAATCAACTTGTAGGGTACGACCGCCGTTTTGTTGCTAATTCTACAAAAAAAGTGGCAGTTTTGCCAGTTGGTTATGCCGATGGATTTGACATGCATTATTTAGGGCTTAAACTCAATGTTAATGGTAAAAAGTGTAAAGTTATCAATATTTGCATGGATTGCTTTATGCTTGATGTAACAAACACATCATTAAAAAAAGGCGACAAGGTTAAAATCTTAAGCCCTGCCAACCCTTTAAAACTGTATGCAGATTATTCTTCTACAAGTGAGTATGAAGTTATGTGTAAATTTGGTAACATTCGTGCTATACATAAAGTTGTTAAATAATCTTATATTTTGTTTAATTAATCTTTGCTTCCACGCATTGACAAAACAAACAAAATTAATCTAAGCAAAGATAAAATTGAAGTTATAAGTGCTGCAACATAAGTCCAAGCGGCTGCGTTAAGCACTTTTTTAACGCCTTCTGCTTCTTCTTGATCCATTTCGCCAGTAGATACAAGCATTTTATAAGCACGTTTGCTTGCATTCAGTTCAACAGGTAACGTAATCAAGCAGAAAACAATGTTTAAGCTATAAAGAACAATGCCAGCAACAACCAACCATTTTGCACCAGACCATATATAGCCTAATTCTAATATCAAACCAATAATAATAAGTGGCCAAACAAGATAGCCAGAAATGTTTAAAATAGGCACTAACGCTTTGCGCCATTTAACAGGTGAGTAATTGCTTTTGTGTTGAAATACGTGGCCAATTTCATGCGCGGTAACACCAACTGCTGCCACTGTGCTTTTGTCGTAAACGTCTTGCGATAAAGAAATAGTGTCAGTGGTAGGGTCGTAGTTGTCAGTAAGGCTGCCGCCTATTTTCGCAATTTTTGTGTCTATGCAACCACCGCCGTCTAACATGTATCTTGCAACAATGTTGGCAGGTTTGCCATGTTTAGTTTCAATTTTGTTGTATTCATTAAAAGTTGTTGTAACTTTTATTTGTGCCCATAAACCCATAATAATGCCAGGCACAAGAACAACACCTAAGATATAATAAAGCCAGTATGCTCCCATAAATAATATTCCTTTTTATATAATGTTATATATTATACTAAAAGATATTTAATTTTACAATTATTTTCTGCCATAATTTTTTGCCATTTTAAGGTTGCATGTCTATGTTGTATTTTTTTAGATAATATTTATGAATATTTTTGTTAAAATATAAAAACCTTATGTTTAAAATTATTTTAATTATTTAATAAATTAATTTTTGCAATATTTCAAATTCAAAAAAATATTTAAATAATTATGAATGGCTTTCAACAATCTTAAAATCATAAAAACCCCGCTAAAATACCTAAATATAGCGGTTTTTAAGTTGTTTAAACTTAGAAAAATTTATATAAAAAATATTTAAAAAATTAAAAAAAATATTTAAAAATATTAGTAATTAATAATTCTTTGTGTTATAATACAATTAGCATGATGAATTAATTTAAAATTAATTAAAGGGGTTTTTATGGATAAAATATTCGAGTCGGTTGACAAATTCTTTTCTTCATTTGCCAACTATTTAAATTATAATCGTTATTTTATTATTTTTTGTGCTTTATTCCTTTTCACAGTTTTATGTGTTATTATTTCCACATCTAACTCCTATGAATCAAGGTTAATCAAAGCCATTGATATGTTCAATAATTATTTCTTGGACAATCCACAAATCAACGAAGATAATTTGATTGCATTTAACAATAAAATGAAATCAAATCGTGTGCCAAAGCAACTTCGCAAACAATGGCAACAATATGTTTTGTATAGGGAAGACAAGGCCAGCAAATATATGTCATTTGATAGCTGCGTAACCATTCCTGTTAAAAACAGCACATACACACGCGATGTTCACACAATGAATATTTTGGCTTACATTTTTGCAGGTTTATGCTTGTTGCTTAATTTGTATTGTTCTTACGAAGAAAGTTTAGTTGATGTTTTGCAACACTGCTTGCTTTGCCCAATTTTAATTTTAGTTCTCAACTATTTGATAACAATATTCTTCAATATCAGGCATAATGCAATCATCAGCGATCTCTATTCAAACTATCAATATTTTGAAGTAAACATTGATAAAGCAACTGAAACTTTACCAGATTATGTTGATTATGAAGTGTTGTTTGATAAAAACGAAATCAAACGTGGTATTCCAATTTTGTACGCATACCTTCAAAAGCGTGCAGAAGAAGAGAAAAAAGAATTGGAACGTGCACGTTTGCGTAACGTAGAACACGAAAAATTCAACTTTGATGAGGCTGGCGTTGAACGTTCACTTGTGCTTGAACGTGCAATGACTGAAGCTGAAAACTATATTGCAGAGCGTAAAAAACTTATGCAAGATATGGAACAAATCAACAATGAAGTTTATCAAGAAGAAAATAATTTCCGTGAAATAACCAAAGAATATCAACGTCAAATGCAAGTGAGTAAAGAAACATTTGACAACTTCAAACAACAAATGGA
The DNA here is from genome assembly GCA_934725795.1 of uncultured Clostridia bacterium. GTDB lineage: Bacteria > Bacillota > Clostridia > Christensenellales > UBA1242 > Onthoplasma. The sequence continues at coordinate 5,913 of CAKVCF010000011.1, forward strand.
TGACGTTACTTCAAGCATTGAAGCGAACTATCTTAAAAAGCAACAACAACAAGAACTTGATCGTCAACGTAACTTGGAACGTGATTATGATACAGCAACAGATAGACATAAAAAAGTTTTGGAAACTTACCAAGCTGAAATCACTGATGTTGAAAATCAAATCAAAAAGGCACGTAATGCTCTTGAAAAATCTATGATGAGCGAATTTGACACTTACAGCGGCAAAGTCTATGACGAAGCTTTGCGTGTTGTTGAAGAGCGTGAAGCAGATAAGTATAACAAAGTTCAAGATAACATTAAGTCTTTGGAAGAAAAGTTGCAGAATAAAGAAACCGAAGTTAACGGCCTTTACACTGAAAACGAACAACTTAAAGACCAACTTTCAAACCTTGATGCTGAATATCAACAAAGATTAACAGAAAATGAACAAATCATTTCACGTGTGTCGGATGAAGTAAGTCGTGCAAAACATGGCAAAAAACAAACCGCACAACAAGAAGAACCACCAGCAGAAACTGTTCAACCAGAGTATTCTCAACCTGAATATGCTGACCAATATAATCCAAACAATGGTCAGTATTATGACAATCAAAATTATGCAGACAATCAATACAATCAACAATATGCTCAACCTGATAATTATTATCAACCAGCAGAACAAACTGAACAAACACAGCAAGATGAAACAACTGCTGAACAACCAACAGAGCAAGGCACTTACACATTCAACTATTTAGATGAAGATAATCAAGAAGCACAATCAGCAGAGCAAGAGCAAACTCCAGCTCAACCTGAACAAACTTATACATTCAACTATTTAGACGAACCAGAAGAAGACCAAGCAAACACTGTTAAACCAGAACTTGAAACAGTTGAAGAAACACCTGTTGAAACAGAACAAGAAGAACAAATTGAACAAGAACAATCAACCGATTCGGGGGAAACGGTTGAAGCAGAACTTCCAGCAGAAAAACCTGCACAGGAAGATGTTGAAATTTCCACTGTTCAAACGGAAGAAAGCAAACCAAAAGGCAAACCAGGTAGGCCACGTAAAATTGTAACAGAACCTGTTGAAAAGAAGAAACCAGGCCGTCCACGTAAAGTTGTTGCAGAGCCTGAAATTAAAAAGCCTGGCAAACCAGGTAGACCACGTAAGGTTCAACCTGAGCAACCAGCTGAAGTTGTTGCAGAACAACCAAAACGTAAGGCAGGTCGTCCACGTAAAACTGAAACTGCAGTAGCAACACCAGTTGAGGTTAAAAAATCAGTTGGTAGGCCTAAAAAACAAGCAGAACCAGTAAGTGAACAAGCAACAGAAGTTGTTGCAGAACAACCAAAACGCAAAGCTGGCAGACCACGCAAAGAGGTTAGCGAACAACCAAAAGTTGAAGAACCAAAGCGTAAGGCTGGCAGGCCTAAAAAGCAAGTTGAAACATCCACCGCTGAAGGGCAAGAAAGCAAACCAAAAGGTAAACCAGGTAGACCTAAAAAAGTTGTGGAAGAAGGTACAGCACCACAAACTAAAAAGGCAGTAGGCAGACCTAAAAAAGCCACTCAATCAGGCGAAGCTCAAGCGAATGAAATTCAAGATATTGATGCATTCTTAAAAGAGATTGATGACGAAATTGCCAAAGAAAATGCAAAACTTGAAGCCTCAAAAAAAGAACTTGAAAAGAACACAAAAATTAAAAAGAAAAAGTAATTTTTAAGTTTAGGGCTTAAAAACAAATTGTGATTTAAACAAAAAAACAGTTTGTTTACGTTTGCACAACTGAAAATTAAAAAAAAGCACTCAAACAGAGTGCTTTTTTATTGTGTCAAACTTTGATTGCTACTGTTGTTAATATTGGTTTTAGTGTTTAAGCCAGATAATTGCTATAATACTAATCTCAAGTTAATATTATAATTTTTTAAGTTTTATATTTTATGAGAACGAGTTGATAAATGTTTCCTAAATAAAAATTCGTCATTTAGCATTTGTTCTAGGTTTGAAAACTTTTGATTTCCGTATTTGTTTATAAGTTTGGTGTTATCACAAACTATGCAAGGTATATCACCTTCACGTTTTGGACCAAAACTATAATTTATGCTTTTATTTGCAACAGTTTCAACTGCCTTAATCATTTGAAGAACAGAGTAACCTTCGCCACCGCATCCAACATTTAAAATTTCACAGCCTGCTTTGTTGTTTTGTTCAATAACATCACAAACAATATGAACCAAATCCGTTATGTGAATATAATCTCTTATTGGTGTTCCGTCTTTTGTTGGATGATTGTTGCCGTTAAGTTTGATACTTTTATCATTTAAAATGCATTCAACAAGAACTGAAGGCAAACTCAATTTGTGTTGTTTAGATTCGTTGCCAAGCATAAATTTGGTGTTTGCACTTATTGGATTTGTAAATCTAAAAATTATTGCAGTTTTATTTTTGTTATGTGCAAGCCAACTTAAAATCATTTCTTCACCAAGTTGCTTTGTTTTTGCGTATGGTGATGTTGGAGCATAAGGCTGAGTTTCATTAATATTGGCTGTGAGTGTTTCACCATAAACTGTGATGCTTGACGCAAACATAATTTTATTAATTTTGTATTTTTCAGCCAAGGCAAGAGAAACAGCCAAACTATTCATATTATTTTGCATGTATGATTTGGGGTGTTCAAAACTCTCAAAAACACACTTTTTAGCAGCAAGGTGAATGAGAGTGTCAAATTTGAATTTTTTTACTAATGCTTCCATTGATTGCATGTTACAGCAGTTAGTTTTAAATACCTGCAAATTGGCAAATTGTTGTTTAAGTTTGTTTATGTTTTTTACATATGCATTTTTAAAATCATCAACAACAACCACTTTGCATCCGCGTTGCAAAAGTTCAATAGTTAAATTTGTGCCAATATAACCAGCCCCGCCAGTGATAAGAATATTTTGCATTGATTCTCCTTTAAAAATAGGTGTTTAAAATTTGTTCAACAAAAAAATAACGTTTTTCTTGGTATATTTAAGAATGAATATAATACTTAAATTTTTAATGTCATGATATCGGTTAAAAAAATAAAAACCCCAAAACAAAACTTTTGGGGCAATTTATTTTACGCGTTAAGAGCTTTTAACAATTTGTTGATGTCAATTTCATGAACTTCGCATGCTTCTTCCAAAGTTTCCATTTGACTGCAAGGGCAGTAAAGGCAGTGGAAGCCAAATTCTGTTAAAATTTCTTCACCCTTTGGATGTTTTTCAAGCACAGTTGCAATAATATCTGTCTTTTTAAATTTCATAATTTCTCCTTTTTAAGTTTAGTTATTTAACATTTGCTTTTTTATCAAATTTAAAATTTGTAGCCGCACCTATGGCAAAATGCCGAGTTAGCAATACGTTTACTTTGACAATTTGGGCAAACATCTTCTTTTATTTGTTTCTCTGCTTTTGTTTCAGCATTGTTTAAATTATATTCCTTGTTATCAGCATTGTCAATGCTTTTTTCTTGTGTTGTTGGCTGATTTTCTGCTTTTTCATTTATGATATTTGTTGTGCTTTTTGCAGCATTGTTGTTGCCCTGCCTTTCAAAAAATGAAAAATGTTTAACTTGTTCTTGTTTTTCTGGCTGTTTGCTGCCTTTTGCTTTAATCCATAAAGCCATATCAAAACTATTAAAGGTAAAGCCATATTTTTCAGCTTTTTTGTTTAAATAAACTCTAAAACTTGTACTTTCGGCCGCTTGTTCAATAGGTGTAAATAATTCACGTTTAAGGTAGTATTTATTAATGTGTTCACGCACAAAATCTTTAACCAAATTTTCAGCATCAATAGGGCGGATAAGAGCATAAAAACTTAAAGCGTATTTCCTAAATTTTGTGGCATCAACAACATTGCATGTAAAGTTGGATTTTATGTCAAACTTTGTTAATTTTTTATCAACAGGTATAACTTCTCTTTGCCTTGTTTCATATTCAAAAACACTTAAGTTCACAAAAAATAAGTCAAACTTAACTTGCTTTTTCTTTTTGTTTGTTGACTTAATTTGTTTTACGGCAATTTGATCAAGCACCTTTTCGTCTAAATCATAACTGCCAGCAGTAAATTCGCTGTAAATTTTATCGCGATAAGAAAGGTAACAAACGCAGTTATCTGGCACAACCAATTTTTCGCCAAATTTTACATTGCAAAACATAGACGTCATCAATCCAGTTTCAACGTCTTTTGGCAAAAGCTTGTTAGGATTAAATAATTTTTTAAACCAATTAAACATATTTAAATTATACAATTTTTTTTTAAATTTGGCAACATTTTGCGTTTTAACTTGACTATTTACACTCTATAAACTAAAATTATTTACATGGTAAAGACTGGTTTTAGCAAATTCTTAATGTTTTTTTATTATGTGCTAGGTGCTTTGGTTTTAGAAGCATTTTCTTTTTCAGTATTAAATCTCGGCTTTATGCCTGAATATTTTTTATATAACTTTTCAATCATCGTGTTTGTCGGTGTGGTTGTTTTTACAATACCTAACTATGGTTGGCAGTTTGCTTTGGCAACAACAGTTTTGGCTTTGCAAGCTATTTTAATTTACACCAACTATACACTTTACACAATTTATGGTGATATGTTCACCTTTGATATGATAAAAATGATGAAGGAAGCCACCGAAGCCGCAGCATCTGGCTTTGTATATTGGGGTATCATTTTAGAACTTGTTGGTTTGATGACTGCAATAATTTTGATTGGTGTGTTTTTATTGCATTTTGCAAGAAAAAATAAAATCACAATCAAACAACACTTTTCAATTTTGTGCGTTATGATGATTTTGTTTGCACAATGTTTCTCAATCACAAACTATTATGTTTACCGCCACCGTATTCAAGCATATCAAGAAGGCATAGATAGCATTGATTATGTTAACAGCGATGCGTTTTTGATGAACACCAGTTTCTTAAAACGCAGAAGTTACAAAAAGTTTGGCTCGTATGGTTATTTTGTTAATTTGCTTATCAATGAAATGGACGGCACAATCACAACCAATGCAGATAAAATGAAACAAAAAATCACTGTTGATTATTTCAACTCTGGCAATATGTATTCGGGCTCTGCAATTCCTGGCAGTAGCACATCTTCATTTGGCTTGGATAGGGGCAATAATGTTATCTGCTTTATGATGGAAAGTATCGAGTGGTTTGCTTTTGGTGACGGCAGTTATGACCCAACAATTCAAAACCTTTCAAGCGAACTTACGCCAAATATATATAAACTTATAAATGGCAGTACATCAACACAAGATGACAATAGTATTGTTGCTTACAATTTCTTTGGTAAAGCAAAAACGAATATCAGTGAAGGTATAGGCATTATGGGCAGTTTCCCAAACGGTCTTGATGTGCTTTCATATGCTGGTAAAAAATATGATAAAAATAAAAATGCTTTAGGCTTTACATTGCCAAACATTTTGCAATCAAAAGGCTACACAACAAACTATGTTCACTCTAATCGCTCAACTTTCTATAATCGTGATCAATCTCATGGCAATATAGGTTTCCAAAACGTTATAGGTAAAGAAAATTTAACCGACCGTGATGGCAACAAAGTGTATTCAGGTGATGAACTTTGGTGGGACCACTGGGCACCAGAAGGCGAATATGCTAAACATGCGATGAGATATATTGTGCCAGATAATTATGAAGAAAAACCTTTCTACACTTTCTATCTTAATGTTTCTTCACATGGTAGTTGGTTGCCACAATACAACAAGTATGACGGCGATGCACATAAATATATGAACTATGTTAAATATGGTGCTGACGACTGCGTTTTGGACGAAAATAACCAATATGTGTTGAACAAACCTGAAGAAGAAGCAACATACACAAATTGGTATCAAAATGTGCTTGATAACTTTTCAGATAAAGAAAATTTAGTTACAATGCTCACATACTATCAATGTGGCGTTTGTGGTATGGATGAAGCTATTGGCAATATAATTGCAGAACTTAAGTCAAGACAATATTTTAACGGTGATAGCTTTTATGACCATACAACAATTTTGCTTTATGCTGACCATTTTGCATACTACAACAACATGTCATATATGGTTAAAGATATTGACCCAACCGAATATTATTTGACAGATTTACACCGTATTCCAATGATACTTTCAAGCCCAGGCGTTAAAAACCTTAACACAACATTGGCAGACGAATATAAACTTACACTCAATACACGCTTCTGTTCAGCATATGACGTAGTGCCAACCTTACTTGATTTGTTAGGCATCAGTTATAACGAAAACTTCTATGTTGGGCACTCATTGTTCCGTCCAGCAGATACTGTTTATGAAATTGACGGTGAAACACGTGATATGGTTGTTTATTATTCAAACACTGGTGGTATTTACAGTTTGGAAGTGGAAACAGATGATTTATCAACATTTGTAAAACTCAATCCTAACGCTGACGACAACATTATCGAAATGTTTAAAACTGAATCTAGCAAAGTGCTTACAAAGTTAAATTACTTGTATATGCTTGATTTGTATGGTGTTTATAACAAAATATCAGTAAAATAGATTTGAGTGTTTTATTACAAACAGAAGCAAAGATATATAAATAAAAGGCTAAATAAACTTTGATTTTAAGTGTTTATTTAATGCTTTATAAAGATAAAATAC
>CAKVCF010000012.1 GCA_934725795.1 uncultured Clostridia bacterium
CCATACCACATATTGTGGTATGGCGTTTTTTATTATTAAAAATAAGCAAAATATAATTAACAAGTAATGCAAAATGTTTGACTGCTTTTTTTGTTTTTTATATAATTATATAAAATTAATCGGGGGCAAAGTGCATAAAAAATTGAACTTCTTGTTAGAAGTTGGTTCATCTAAATTAGTTTTAGTGGCAACCGTCAAGGGTAAACACGCAAGCAAAATTGTTGACCAAGCAACAGTTTTGTATGATGGCTTTATGGACGGTGAATTTTTGTCGCCTGATGATTTGGAATTGAATTTAAGTGAACTTATTGCAACAATGTCTAGCAAGTTGCATTCAAACATTCACTCAATTTCAGTTGGCGTGCCAAGCGAATTTTGTATGTGCGTGTGCAAACGTATTTCTCGCAAATTTGTTGAACCACACAAAATCACTAACCATGACATTGCAAATTTGTTTGAAGCAAATGCTGGCTTTGGTGATAGCAATGAATATAGCGTTATAAATTTTAGCCCTATGCAGTATATGTTGGACGATAACGCAGTTACAATGCAACCAGTTGGCAAAAAAACTTCAAGCCTTGTGGTGGACGCAAGTTTTGTTTTGGCAAAAAATTCTTTTATTAAGTTTATAACTGCTAAATTGAATAAACTTGGCGTTAGCAATGTTGATTTTATTTGCCAAGCTTTAGGTCAAGCAATCAAATGCACACAAGACATGGAATCAAAACAACCAATTGCAGTGGTGGATGTAGGCCATATAACAACCAGTGTTGCAGTGCTTAAAGGTGAAGGCCTTGCATTGCTCAGTTCATTTTCAATGGGTGGTGGGCATATTTCAAGTGATATTATGCAACTTTTAGGCATGAACTTCAAAGATGCGGAATTGATTAAACGTAAAATTATTTTGACTATTGAGCCTGAACGCAACGAGTATTACGAAGCAAAGTTGCACGATAGTTGCATTAAAGCACCAATTAGCATGACAAATCAAATTGTAAAAAGCCGTATAGAAATGCTTGCAAAAGTGATAGGTGAAATTTTAGGCATAGATCCAGTTTTCAAGAATTATGATTTATATTTAACTGGCGATGGCATTGCAAACTTTAAAGGCGTTAAAACAATTTTAAAGCAACAAACTGGTATGAACGTACATATTTATCAAAATCAATTTGACACTTCAAAAAACAAATTACAAACTTCAATTCAAGGCTTAGTAACCTTAAATGATATGTTGGTTTAAATTAAAAGGTGGGGTTTATGGATTTATCAAACAACATTTGTAAAATTAAAGTAGTTGGCGTTGGCGGCGGTGGCAACAACGCAGTTAATCGTATGGTAAACGCTGGTATCACTGGTGCATATTTTGTTGCAGTTAACACAGACCAACAAGATTTGAATATGTCCCGTGCGGACGAAACAATTCAAATTGGCAAAACATTAACAAAGGGGCTTGGTGCAGGTGCAAATCCTGACCGCGGCCGTGAAGCAGCAGAAGAAAGTGTTGAAGACCTTAAACGTATGCTTCAAGGCACAGACCTTTTGTTTATCACAGCAGGCCTTGGCGGTGGTACTGGCAGTGGTGCAGCACCAGTGATTGCTCGTTTGGCAAAAGAAATGGGCATTTTAACCATTGGCGTTATCACAAAACCATTTAAGTTTGAAGCTCCAACAAGGGCAAGAAATGCAGATAATGCGATTGCTGAATTGCGTAAATATGTTGATAGTTTGGTTGTTATTCCTAACGAAAAACTTTACACAATTCTTAAAAAAGACGTGTCATTCCTTGATTCTTTCCGCTATGCAGACGATGTTTTACGTCAAGCAATCCAAGGTGTTAGTGAATTGATTTCTGTGCCAGGTTTGATTAACTTGGACTTTGCCGATGTTTCAACCATTATGCGTGATAAAGGCATTGCACATATGGGTATTGGTAAGGGCAGAGGCGCAAATAAAACAATCGAAGCAGTGCGCCAAGCAGTAACCAGCCAACTTTTGGAAACAAGCATTGAAGGTGCAACAGGCATCTTAATTAATATCACTGGTGGCCGCGATTTAACTTTAAGCGAAGTTTATGAAGCTGTTGACCTTGTGCGTGATGTTGCAGATAAGGATTGCAATATCATCTTTGGTGCACGTATTAATAACGACACAACTGGCGAAACAGAAATCACAGTTATAGCAACTGGTTTTGATGATGATAAATCAAAACAACCAGAAGCTGTGCCACAATTTAAAGATAATAGTGCAAATGTTCGTCCATTTACTGAACCAGTTAAACCACAAGAGCAAGAACAGGTTAACGAACAACCAGCGGAAGAAGAACAAAAACCAGCAGAGCCAGAAGATGAAGTGCAAGATATTTCAATCAAAGCAAAAAAACCATTTTTAAGTGATGATGATTTGCCACCTTTCCTTCGCAAACTTAAAAGATAAAAAGTAAAGATAGAAAGTTAGGCAATATTGTTGCTTAAAATAGTTTATATTGCATTAAAAACTTACTAAAAATAGGCTAGTATTAAATTAATAAACATAAATTTGAATTAATTATTTGCAAGTATATTTTGAAAATTAGCAAAACAAAAAGAGAAGCGAAAACTTCTCTTTTTTATTTTATCAATAAATCAATTAGTTTTGGTTGCGGTCAATTAAAAACTTTAACAAAAATTGATTTATTGTGTTACAACAAACTGCAGTTACAACCAAAATGAAATAAATCGGTTTATTGATATAATTTTTTAACAAATTTTTCAAACAATGCAACTGCAAAGTACATAATTGAAGCAAGCACGCAAAGTATCACAGTTGAAGTCATAACAAGGTTTAAATTAAACACTTGCCCGCCATAAATTAACAGATAGCCAAGGCCTGCTTTGCTTACCAAATATTCACCCATAATTGCACCAATCCAACTTAAACCAACATTGATTTTAAGCGTAGATACAATATCTTTAAGCGAAGATGGCAACACAAGTTTAACAAAGATTTGCATTTTGCTTGCGCCAAGCGAACGTGTTAGGGCAATTAACTGCTTATCACAACTTGTAAATGCGTTTAAGATATTCATAATTGTTACAATCACAACAATCAAAATACACATAAACACAATAGCCTTGCTGCCAGCACCAAACCAAATGATAATGATAGGCCCAAGTGCAATTTTTGGCAAACTGTTAAGCACAACCAAATATGGCTCAAGCACACGGCGTAAAAAGTCGCTATACCACAGCAAGAAAGCCACAACAAAGCCAACGCTGGTGGCAATGGCAAAGCCAATAAGTGTTTCTTTTAGAGTGATTGAAGCGTGATACCACAACTCACCAGAACGATGTAATTCACCAATAGTTTCGGCAATTTTGCTGGGGCTCGAAAAGAAAAACGGACTTATAATTTCATATTTTGTAAGCAACTCCCAAGCCAAAAGCAAACTGATAAGCAACAAAACTTGTGTGGCAACAATTATTGCTTTTGTTAAGTTTTGTTTGGCAATATATTTTTTGTGTGCAACGCTAAAAATCGGTTTTTGTCTGCCTAAATTTTTGCGTTGTTTTGGTGGTGGTAAAACATTAATTTTTTTGTTTTTCATCTTGAATTTCCTGCCAAATTAAGTCAAACATTTGTTTTGCTTGTGCTGTTTTACGCCTTTCAAACGGTGTAATGCTTGCATCAAAATTTAAATTATGCACAGCTTTAACTTTGCCAGGTCGGGCAGACAGCACTATTATTTTATCACTCATACTTATTGCTTCCTGAATATCGTGAGTAACAAGTATGGCGGTTTTCTTTTCTTTTTTTATTATTTCAAAAATATGGTCGCACAACTCTAAACGTGTTTGATAGTCTAACGCACTGAAAGGTTCGTCAAGCAATAACAATGCTGGTTTAAGGGCGAGTGTGCGTATCAAAGCAACACGCTGACGCATACCACCACTAAGTTCGTGTGGATGCTTTTTTAGAAACTCTGCAATGCCATATTTTTTAGCAAGTTCAACGGCATAAGCCTTGCGTTCGACAGTGTTTTTGTGCTTTATTTCAAGGCCAAAATATATGTTTTTTTCAATGGTGCGCCAAGGCAACAAGTTGTCGCGTTGGAACATATATCCGCACAAATCTTCTTTAACATCTGGCGTTTTTCCGTCAACCATGATTTCACCACTTGTTGGTTTAATAAGCCCTGCCACAAGCGATAATATGGTGGTTTTTCCGCAGCCCGAAGGGCCGACAATCGCCACAAATTCGTGATTTTTAATGTTAAAACTAACATCTTTTAACGCATGTGTTTCACTGTCTAAACTTTGGTAAATCAAATTTAAATCTTTTACTTCAACAAGATTATTTTTATTCATTTGATTATTGTTGGCAGAAAGTTTGCTGTTTTCCGCCACCAAATTTATTTTGTTTGTGTTTCGTTTAGTTGAATTTACCACTATCTTTCAACTTCGCTTGCATAACTGGTGTTAACCGCAGTTGACCATTCAACACGGCCGTTAAGCTCACCAGCACCATCAATGATATCTAACATCAAGTTCCAAGAAGATTGTTTAAGCACAAAACTGCTTGCATACGCACCGATGCGAATATAGTTTTTAACTGACGCCAAAATCAAAGCATCACTTGTTGTTGTGAATGATGGTTTAAGGGCAGAAAGAATATCTGCATCTTCTTGTAAATTGTTAGCATCAATCAAATAGTTATAGCCCTTTTTAAGTGCACGCATAAATTTAGCAATCTTTGTTCCATTTTTGTTTAGATAATCATTTGTTGCAACAAAGCAAGTGTAAGGCACATCTTTTACTTCATCGCCAAGGGCAGACACAATGTTGCCAGTGCCGTCAAATTCACATTGGCTTGCAATAGGGTCAAACATAGTGCAATAATCACCAGTGCCAGCAATAAATGATGAACTGGTCAAATTGAATGCAATGGTTGTATCTAAAATTGTGTCCACATTTTCGCCAAGTTCAGCACCAGGTTTTAAGCCGTGTTGCTTTAAAATGTATTCAAGTGTCATAGCTGGCATTCCGCCTTTACGGCCTGCAATAATGCGTTTGCCTTTAAGATTTTGCCAATCAAAGTTAGGCTCTGCATTTCTGCCAACAAGGAAAGAGCCATCACAAGCGGTCAACTGTGCAAAAATAACAGGGGCATTTTGCATACCATTGTTACGCACATAAACCGCACTTTCTGGCCCCATAAGACCTATATCTGCGTTATTAGAGATAAGGCTGGTCATAACAGTGTCGCTTCCGCCAGCGTTTGTAAGTTCAATTTTAAGCCCTTCATCTTCAAAATAGCCTTTGTTCATGGCAGCGTAGAGCGGAGCATAAAAAATTGAGTGTGTAACTTCACTGATGCGCAAAACATTGTCGTCCTTCTTTTTGCAGCCAACGCCAGTTAACATAACGGCAAAAACTGACATTATGGCAACAAGCAAAATAGAAATTTTTTTCATCCATTCTCCTTTTTGGAAGGTTTATAGTGGTTTAATGCTTCCATATCTCATTGTATGTGCTGGTGCGGTTTTTGTTAAAATTTCAGTTAAATAACGCAATCGGCCAGTTAATTATTTGCCAGAATTTTGCTTTTGTGCTACAATGCGAATAATCAAAAAATTAAACTAAAATAATTTTTCACTTAGAGGTTAGCATGAAAAAAGATACATATTTTAAACTTATGTTTGCCATAGAAATGGCTTTGTTGCCACTTGCTATATTTGCAAAAATGTTTTTGCCAGTATGGTCGGTTGGTTTGTTTGTGGCAGGCATTTTACTTTGCAAAATTTGGCGTGAAATTTTCCGCAATAGATTAAGCAAATTTCAAACCATAGTTAGCATAATTGCAAACATTGCAACCAGCACAATTTTGCTTGCATTGTTTATGAATATGGGTATTTTAAATATAGCTATTGGCGTTATCACAATTATTGCAATTGCAATCAAATCAGTGTTTGAATACATTATGTTCAACACAGAGTTGCCAGAATTTATTGACGCTGTTGCATATTGCAGCATTTTGTTTGAGTGCTTAACATTGTTTTCAATGACATTTGCTTACGCCAACGGCACATTGCTTTCAATTTGCTCAATAGCATGCATTTTAACAGCGGTTGTATATGTTGGTTATGCAATTTATTGGCTTATAAAAAATATGCCTAAAAAATCACGTTAAACTTAAAATCTATATTGACAACAAAAAAACATTGTGCTATCATAAAGGCAGATAAAACAGGCAACAACCAACACTAAAAGTGTTTAATCACAGTTGTTACCAGAAAGTAGGAGAGATTATGTCAACATTATTATCATTTGTTAGTGTTTGGGAATTTTTGTTAAGATACACCGTTATTTCAGGTATGGTGGTTGCAGCAATCGGTGTTGCAATTTGCATGCTTGCAAAACGTATTACTTTGGCAAAACGCCACACAGACAGTTTGCCTAAAAACGATAAACTTTATCAAGGTCTTATGCTTACAGGCGTGTGCCTTATCTTGTTAGGTTTAATTTTAATTGCTTTGCCTATTGAAACAACATTCTACAAAGGTTAATATGCAACATTATTTTATTGATAAACAACACGTTGAAACCGATTTCTTTGATTTTAACGACCAAGTTTTAGGATTGAATTTATGCTTTCGCAGTTGCGACAGCATTTTTTCTAAAAACAGAATAGACGATGGCAGCCGCACATTGCTTGAAACCATTGCAAAAAAATGCACACTTTCTGGCAACTGTCTTGACCTTGGCTGTGGGCTAGGCGTGATTGGCATTTCACTTGCAAAAAAGTTCAACTTGAATTTTGATATGGTTGATATTAACGGCACAGCAGTTAAGTTAAGCCGCCAAAACACAATCACAAACAATGTTCAACGCCAAACCAATGTGTTTGAAAGCGATGGTTTTTCTAACATAAGCGCGATGTATGATAACATTATCACAAATCCACCAATAAAAACTGGCAAAACACTGTTATTTAGCCTTATGGACGGAGCATACCAACATTTAAATATTAATGGTCAACTTATATTAGTTATACGCAAAGACCATGGCATGGAAAGCCTTAAAAAGTATTTGATTGAACTTTTTGGTAACTGTGAAATTATTGAACGCAACAAAGGTTATTATATATTAAAATCAATTAAAAATAATTAATGCAGAGTTTGGCGTTGTATATGTTAAACCTGTAAATCAAAAACAAAAAAATAAAAGCCTTACACAATTGAACCGCTTTAAATAAGATAAGCAAAATTTATGTAAGGCATTTTTTATTGCAAAAAACAACAAATATTGCCAATTTTAGCATATTCTTTTGACAATCAAACATAAATTTATTATGATATTTCTATCATAAAAGGAGGGAATTATGAAAAAATGGTTAGGGATGATAAGTTCCGCAGTAATGGGTGTGCTTGCATTTGTGTTCTTGGCAATCGGCAACTTTTTTACAAAAATGTCTTATGCTGGTGAATCTCAAAGCAAAACAGTTTCAGGTTATGAACTTATCAAAGAATCAACTGAAAATGCACCAAAAGGTTTTGGCCTTTACAAAGCGTTCACAATCATTATGATTATTGTGGCAGTTTTGTTGCTTGTATGGGCAGTTGTTATGTTGCTTAACAATTTAAATGTGCTTAAACTTAAGTTCAATTTAAATCTTGTTAACACAATCCTTCTTGCTGTTTTTGCAGTAGTAGTGCTTGTTGCGTTCATTGCTTTAATTGTTATGGGCGTTGATACATCAACAAGTGCAATGGGTATGAAACTTTCTGCTGGTCCAGCAGTCGGTGCATACCTTAACCTTGTGCTTGCTCTTGCAGCATGTGCAGGCGGTGTTGTTGCTTTAGTTAAGAAAAAAGCATAAAACAATTTAAAATTGTTTTAAAACACAAACAACAAACAAATTAACACCATATTTCTATGGTGTTTTTTGTTTGGCTATTGGTTAGAATGATTAAAGATTTTGCGGCAAAAATAAGTTTTATTATTTTGTTTCAGTGCAAATTTATTATTGAAAATTTTGATGGCGAGTAATAGATTTGTTTGTTATTTACATTTCAAATTAACAAATTATCACACAAATCAAACGAAATAAGGCTTTAACTTTGTAAAACAAAATTAATTTGTTAGCACCAATGTTTGCTGAGCAGGTTGCAAACGATTGTTTATTGCTGTGCCAATTTGACAGCGATAATTTGCGCTCCAATCAAAACAATTGCAGTTGCAAGAGTTGTAACTGCCATAAATTGTGCTGGAAAGTGGCAAACTTAAATTGCTAGCGTTTACAAAATCATAACAGCCAGACCTAAAATAAAAATAATACATAATTCACCTTAATTCAGTTTATGCATTACAACATGGATTGTTAAAATTGTATATTCAAAAGGCAGCGAATATTAAAATTTCAATTTGTAATACCACTAAAAAATAACAATATAAGCCTAAATTTTTGTTAATTTAATTGTTTTAAAAAGTCATCACAAATATTTACATTTTTTTTAAAACATAAACTTAAAATTAATGAGTAAATTTAAAGTTTGTGCATATGATAGGTTAGAGGTAAATATGCGAGAGATAGCCTTGGCTGCTCAACTTAAAAATAAATCAATCATTGAATATTTGTATGCAAATGTTAAATCTAAAATTGATTTTTGCAAAACAATTTTAACTTGTTATAATGACAGCAATTTTGCATACCTTCTTTTTGCATGTGATGAAGCATTTATTGCCCCTTGTGAGCAAATTTTAAGTGATATTATCATTGAATATATTGAATCGGTTTATAAGGTGAATTATTTAACAGAAAAAATCAAAAATCCACTTTGTGATAGCCTTACTTTTACTGCATATATTAAGGTTTTGGCATTGTTTGATAAGTCTACTGACGAATCTGCGCTTAAAAGCATTTTGTGTTTTAATCAATCTTTTGCCGAGGCTGGGCAAAGCATTTCAGCTAACGAAACATTACACCTAGATTCTTTTTTTGAATTTAGGTTAAATCCACTTAAAAAGCACTGGGACAATCTTGCCGAACTCAGCAGTGATAATATCATGCTGTTTAATTCTGGCACTTTTGTGGATGTTATTCGCTTTTTAATCAACACAATGGACAATTTGGTTTATAAAATTAAAGTTGTGATAAATGGCGACCACTATTGCATCTACAATATGAAAAACAAAAATGCAAGGGTAAAAAAGATTGCAGAATGCACTAATTCAGTGGACTTTATCACAAATGTGTTGAATAGTTGCCCTAATTATATTGACGTCTATTTAAACACAGGGGCAGAGTGCGAAGCAGTCAGTTTTTTAAGCAACATATTTTCAAACCGCCTTAAAGTTTACACAAAATGTTAAAAAAAATTGCAAAAATTGTTGACTTAATGCTGTTTACGTTTTAAAATATAATTAACTCAATAGGTTATTGTTTGGACAAGTAAGTTAAAAGTCCCTGTTAAGAGAGAGTGCATGCTGGCTGAAATTTGCACATCACACTTTTAAAAGAAACCACCAATCAGGCCAACGCAAGTAAACTTGCATAATAAAGTGAACACACCAAAGTTGATTAAAACTTTTATGTTGTTAAATAGGGTGGAACCGCGGTAAATAATCGTCCCTAGCATAAACAAAATGCTAGGGTTTTTTGTTTTTAAAACCGAATTTGTTATAAAAAATAAATTTGGCAAAAAACTAAATTTATTATACCAAATAAATTTGGCAAAAAACCAAATTTATATAAAAAATAAATTTGGCAAAAATAAAAACAAAAAGTTGAGTAACCTTGGCAAAAGGAGAAATTATATCTAGAAACGGTATAAGATTCACCTTTTCGCTTGCTGAAATTCAAGCATCTATCAATCAAAAAGGAGAATATTATGGAAAAAGAGGAACTTGAAAAACAAGAAGAATTTAACAAAAAGCAAGAAATGTATCGCCACAGTATGGCTCATGTGCTTGCAAAAGCTATTAAAGAGTTATATCCAAACGTAAAACTTGCCATTGGTCCAGCCATTGACAATGGTTTTTACTATGATTTTGACAATTTAACAGTTAATCAAGACGACTTTGCTAAAATTGAAGATAAAATGAAGGAAGTTATCGCACGTAATGAAGATTTTGTGCGCAGCGAAGTAACACGTAAACAAGCCCTTGAAATGTTTAAAGATGAACCATATAAAACTGAACTTATCAACGATTTGCCAGAAGATAGCATTATATCAGTTTATCACACTGGCAGTGATTTCTATGATTTGTGCCGTGGTCCACACGTTGAAAACACAAAATTTTTGCGTGGTTTTAGTTTTAAAATAAGCAGAGCAAGTGGTGCTTACTGGCGTGGCAGTGAAAAGAATAAAATGCTTACACGTGTTTACGTTTATGGCTTTTTAAATAAGGACGATTTGAAAGAGTGCTTGCGCTTGGAACAAGAAGCACGTGAACGCGACCACCGCAAAATAGGTAAAGAATTGGGCATATTTATGTTTAACGAGTTGGTTGGACGTGGTTTGCCAATTTGGTTGCCAAAGGGCTTTACTTTACGCCGTCAATTAAGCGATTATATTATGAATAAAGAAATTGCTTTAGGTTACCAACATGTTATGACACCATCACTTGGCAATGTTAACCTTTACAAAACTTCAGGCCACTGGGACCACTATCAAGATGCAATGTTCCCTGCAATGAAAGTAGAAGAAGAAGCATATGTTCTTCGCCCAATGAACTGTCCACATCACATGGTTATTTATAAACAATTCCAACACTCATACCGCGATTTGCCTTTGCGTATAGCTGAAATTGCAAACGATTTTAGATACGAAGCAAGTGGCACTTTGGTTGGTTTGGAACGTGTGCGTGCGCTCACTCAAAATGACTGCCACATTTTCTGCCGTCCTGACCAAATCAAAAGCGAAATCCAAGGTGTCATTGACCTTATTTTGGATGTTTATAAAGATTTTGGTTTTAAAAATTATCAATTCCGTTTGTCTTTACGTGATCCTAAAGACACTGAAAAATACTTTGGTAATGACGAACTTTGGGAAAAGAGTGAATCAGCCTTGCGTGAAATCTTAAAATCAAGCGGCGCAAATTATTATGAAGCAGAAGGCGAAGCAGCTTTCTATGGCCCTAAAATTGACGTTCAAGTTAAAAGTGCAATCGGCCATGAAATCACACTTTCAACTGTTCAACTTGACTATCAACTACCTGAAAGATTTGAACTTGAATACGTGGACGAAAACAACCAAAAAGTTCGCCCAGTTGTTATTCACCGTGCTATTCTTGGCTCACTTGACAGATTTACTGCATTTGTTTTGGAAGAAACAAAAGGTGTTTTGCCAACATGGTTAAGCCCTGTTCAAACAAAAATTATCACAGTAAGCGAAAACAACGCTGAATACGCACAAAACATCACACGCAAACTTTGCGTTGCTGGTGTAAGGGCAGAAGCAGACATTGAAAATGAATCTGTTGGTAAAAAGATTCGTAACGCAGTGCTTGAAAAAGTGCCTTACATTTTGGTGCTTGGCGATAAAGAAATGGCAGATGGCACGGTAGCTGTTCGCCGCCGCGGAAGCAAAGATACTG
>CAKVCF010000013.1 GCA_934725795.1 uncultured Clostridia bacterium
GGTTTAGACCAATATGAAACTTTAAGCACATTGATTGTTAATGTAAATATAAGTGAAACCGCAACAGACCTTGAATTTAACACAGATAGTTTGGAAGGTGAATCAAAAGAAAGTTTTGCCATCAATGCAACATTACATACTGGTTATGTTGGCAACTATACAACTGAAAATCCAGCCGAAAATAATAAGTTTGTGGAGACACGTTCAAATAATGATATTGTTGAATTTATTGAACCTGACCACGATAGTTTGATTATGAACTTTGCAGTGGTAAGTGGACAAACTGAATTTGAACGCTTGCTTAGACAGGCAAATGTGAACACAATACCAGAACTCTTTGATATTGATGTGTTTAACACTTTCAACGCAACAAACAAAACATATTCTTATCGTATTGGTTTGCAGTTGAAAGATAGCTATAACACAAGATATTTAACTTCTTCAATTGTTTTCACAATAAAAATTTATGCAAAAACAAATCCAAACATTGACGGTGGAACTTTAATCCACCTTACAATCAATCCATCAAGTTTAAGCAACAGCATTGTTATTAACAACTATGCTGCATCAAGTGCTGAAGCAATGGGTAACTACACACACTTAATAACAAGCAGTCAAGTTGAAACTGCAACTATAACTCCTGGCGGGAATGGTGGCGTTTTAACAATTCAAATGCAACCAAGTTATGCTTATATTGGCACAACAACATTAAAGAGCAGTGAACTGTTTGTTCCAAGTTTGAATAACTATGTAAAAGCACGTTTTGAACAACTTGTTTATCACACAGGACTTGGCAAATATATTGGCATAAGCCCAAGTTGTGAACAAACAGAAGATGGTTTAGGTGTTGTATTAAAACTTGCAAGCAGCACAAATGACGGCGTAAATTACACTTTTGACGGCACAATTTATGTTCACGTTGTATTAGATAAAAAGTTCAGTGGTTTGGCAGACGAAATTCGCTTAACACTTGATGTTGAAAATACTGACGGAACACATATTGTTAAAACAAAATCATTAGTTACTGATTTCTTGCCAGGTGTTGAACTTGCTTATGATAACGAATATAAAGTTGTTGCAAATAATGTTGAAGGCTATTTAATTCAACAAAACACAACAAACAATATTGTTACTCTTAAAATTTATGGTTATCAATTCAATGCTAACCCTGTGGTTAATATTAACTGGTTGGACGGAGAAGACGATAACAACAATAAATTGGCAGATATTGATTATCAATGGTTAGACAAATACAGCGACCTTAAACCAAATGCAGATGGCTCATACACAATGCGTATGGCTGTTGCTGTTAGAGAAAAAATAACAAAACCATTTAAAGTTTCTGTTCGCATGAGTTTAGTAACAAACAACGAAATAAAAACAGAAAGCAGTGATATCAATTTCTATCCAACTGATTACATTTTAAAATTAAATGCTGCTAAATTTGAGTTTGGCTCAAAACTTAATTTGGCTGTAAATCAATCACGCGATTTAACTTTCAGTTTTGCAACAAACAATGCAAATCTTGATTCTTCAGCTGAGATTTACTTAAAATTGTTGGCTAACATGGCTAATACCAGTGTTGAAGAATTTAAAGCATTGCCAATTGCAAAGAAAGCTGAAGCGGCAGAAAAATTATTGACAAACTTTGCATATGTTGACGGCGATGCAAACAAAACATTTGCAGATGCAAGTGAATATTTTGAACTTTACACAACCAACTACGGCAGTGGAAGCGACAATATGGTTTATTTGCGATTGAAAGCAAATGCAAAATTTGAAACAAGTGTCAAATTTAAAATCTTCTATAGTTACATTGAACAAGACGGACACTATGTTTTAACATTTGGTAATGAAGGCACAACTTATCCACATGTTTTAGAAATTGCGTTTGATATGCAATTCTACACAGCAACCACACGTCAACAAGCATTTGCAATCAGCAGTGCTGAACAAATGTTTGATGCAAATGGTAACTGCCTTTTAGGTGAAGGTCAAAACTATGTTTTAACAGATGATATTGTTGTTGAACTTGCAAAACCAATCACAACAAAAATTGCAAGCTTAGATGGTAATAACAAAAAGATTATTATCAAAAACTTTGCAGTGGATTCAAATTCAAACAGCAGTGAAACGGCAGGCTATTATGGTTTGTTTGCAACTGTTGACACTAGCACATTGCTTTACAATGTTGTTGTGGATTATTCTCAATTTAACACTGGCAAATCAGGGCAACTTGTGCTTGCTTACGAAAATGTAACGAACGTTGTATTTGGTGGCTTGGCAGCAGTTAACAATGGTTTAATTTATAACTGTGATGTTGTAAATGCTGGCAGTGCAACAAAAACAATCAACATTTTGCTTAACAACGATGCTTCAACTGAAATAACTTTTGGTGGCTTGGTTGGCATCAACAATGGAACAATAACAAATAGCCGTGTTGGCAGAAGTGAATTTACCAAAATTGTTGCAAATGACAATTCACAAACAAGTTATACAGAATTCTTTAAGCCACTTGAATTTATGATTGGTAACCGCACATTAGATCAAGGTCAAGGCTTTAAATCAACAATCGGTGGCTTTGTTGGTGTAAATAATGCAAACAAAACAATCTCAACATCTTATGTTGTTAACACAGGTTTGTATACATACTCAACAAATATTGATTCTAAATTAGCAGGTTTTGTTGCTGAAAACTCAGGCAAAATCAGTTATAGTTATGTTAAAGGGCTTGAAAGTTCAATAACAAACGATAAACCATTTGCAACAGGTTCGAAAATAGAGGCATACGCAGATGGTAACATTGCTGGTTTTGTTTATGAAAATAATTCAGGTGCTGATATTAACAACTGCTTTGCAAACACTGAATTGGTTTCAAAATCAGCATTCATGGCAGGCTTTGTATATATCAACAATAATGGCGCACGTGTTGCTCAATGTTATGCTGCATGCACTTTTGCAAATGCAAACAGCGATACAACATTGCAAATCACGCCTGAACAACCTTTTGTTGGTGCAGACACAACAGGTTTGCATTCAAATGGCGAACTTGAAAACTGCTTCTGGTATAAAGATACAAATCTTCAAAACTTTATATTGTTTGAAGATGATAATAAACCACAAGCGACTGGCCTTAATGCTGCAAACTTCGCAGATACAACCAATTTGGTAAATTTTGTATTTGTGCTTAGCAACAGCAAAAATGATAGAGATGAAGGCGTTTGGTCTTTCTACAACAATCAAGGCAATGCTGTTAAATTGCCTGAACTTACAATTGCAAACAATGTTGCACACTCATTTAGATATGAATCTGGCAATTCTAGCGATGAAACTGGTTTGAATAAATACACTTATGCAACCAAGTTTAGCCTTGGCAGCAAAAACAATCCAGAAATCATTTCTAGCGTGCAAGAATTTAATGATGTGTTTACAAGTTATGGCACAGTGTCAACATTTACTGGCTATGTGCGCTTTATTGCTGATATTGACTTTGCAAGCGATAAGGCAGCAATTCAAACACGCCGTGGCTTTATCTTAGGCGGAGAAAGAAACAATGAAAATGCTGTTGCTGGTTCTTACACAAGCATTGATGGTAACGGCATGTATATCAACAACATTTATCTTGATGTTGGTGAAGATAATGAAAAATCAGTTGGCTTATTTGCAGAAATCAATCGTGCATATATTAAAAACTTAAACTTAAATTTCTCTTCAGGTGATTTCAGTACCGCAAACTCTGTTTACTCTGGCGGCTTGGCAGGTAGAATAACTGATTCTGTTATAGTCAACATCAGTTTGGATGGTGCAAGCACAACAATCCAAGGTGCAAACATGGTTGGTGGCTTGGCAGGTTTAATTGAAGGGCAAAGTTTGGTTTATGGTGTTTCTTCAAACCTTAGCGTATCTGCAATTATGAGTGGAACAACTGAACTTTACAATTCAACCAAAAACGCTAATGATTCAAGTTATGCAAACAAAGTTTCATATGCTGGTGGTATTGTTGGTGTGGCAGACTTGTCTGCGCGCGCGTACTCTAAAGAAGGATATAATTTATCTTTCTTATATATAAATGAAAACGCAGTAAACAAAAATCAAAATTTAAGCATCGTTGCTGACTTTGCTGGTGGTGTTGCTGGTTATGTTGGTAAGAATGTTAAAGCAATGCGTTTATCATTCAATATAGGCAACAACAATCGAATTAAAGGTCAATATGCAGCTGGCGGCTTGTTTGCAGCAAGCGTTGGTGCAAGTGTTGAAGCTTCAAAGGTTAGTGCCTTAGATACTGATGACGAACAATTTGCTTATGATAAAGAATTTGCAGATTATGTTGTTAATGATTTGGCTAACTTAGATTCAACAGCTATTGGCAACACTGGATTGATTGAATCTTATCAATATGGTGGCGGTTTAATCGGCGTTGGTGTTGGCTCAACATTATTCTCTTGTTACAGTAAAGCAAGCTTTTATGCTGGTGTTAATGTCGGTGGTTTAATCGGCTTAGATGTGCTTTCTTCACTTAACTTTAATTATGCAGTGCCTTATATTAACTTTAATGACGGCAACATGGAAGAACTTAAAATTGTTGGCGGTTTAATTGGTGTGGCAGAAGATGCAAGCAGCGCAAGCTTTGGTCAAGCGTTCACAGCATTGAACAAAAATGCTGGCAGCACAAGTTACTCATTCTCAACAATCTTGCTTGATAAAGCCGCATACGCAAATTATGTTGAAGAAATGGATGCAGATGGCATTTCAATTGAAAATCAAAAATTCAACTGTTTTGTAGGCAGCGATTTTGCTGACCATGTTGTGTTCCAAGCTTATGCAGGCAATATTAACTATGTTGATGTTCCAGTGGATTCAACATTCACAACTGGTGTTGTGATTAAGGAAATGAAATCATTATATGACCTTGAAACACCAGATTCACAACTTGCAACATTTAATGCAATATTCTCAATTTGGGACACAAAGTATTGGAACTTAGATACTTATAAACATTTCTTCCCATTGCTTACTGATCAACGTGATGAAAATTATGAATTAATCACTGATGCTAACTCATTTGAGAAGATAAGAAATAATCCATCTGGCAGCTTTAAAATTGTAAATGATATTGACATGAGCACCTACAAGGGCGGAACAAACTTTGTGTTTGACTTTATGTTTGAAGGAGTTTTGGTTGGTGAAAAATCTAATGGTGAAACACCTATTGTTTATAACTTGCAGGTTGCAGCAACAAACGAAAATGATGATGCTGGCTTGTTCAGGGCAACACAAGGCGCAAGATTAAGAAATATTGAATTTTCTTGGAAAGAACAAGGCGTTGGCACAAGAAACGGCAGCATTCATAACTTTGCGGGTCTTAGTGCAACTGATACAGCTTCTTCACAAAGCAAAGAATACACTCAAATCAGTGCTGTAAGTGTTACTGTTGGCAGGACACCAAGCAGTAAAATAACTGATACTAAAGAATTGTTTGCTGAAGGCATGAGTATCACAGGTTTTGCAGGTTTGATTTATTCTGCAACTGGCACAAACTTGTTAAATTGCGCATTCTCAGGGCAAGTTACAGCGAATGTTGTTAGCACTTCAACTGACCAACCAAGGCAACTTGCTGGTTTGATTGGTGTAGGCTCAACAACAACTGTTGAAGATGAAGTTTACACTTTAAGCATTGTCAACAGTTCAGTTGGTGATAACCAACAAACAAATTTCAAATTCACTTTAAAGGAAACAACTCAACAAGTGAACTTTGGTGTTTTGGCAGCTGAATTAAATCAAACAGCGGCATCAGGCAATATTGTTGGCAGCTTGGCTGGAGAAACCTCATCAAGAAGAACAGTTTCTGTTGAAATTTACTTGGAAGGTGTGTCAAAAGACGTGCGTGTGGCAGGTTTGGTTGCTATGGCTGAATCTTGCACAATTGAAAGCAACACATCTTATTGTGATATTTCTGTTAAAGATAAAGATGACGCAAAGGCTAATAAAGAAACAAATCTTTACCTTGCAGGTTTGATTTCAACTTATATGCTTGACAAACCAGGCAGAACACTTAGCTTTAATAAGGCAGAAGTTAACATAACATCAACTGCAGCTGTTGATTGCACATTTGCTGCAATAGGTGTGGCTTACAGTGATACCGAAAATCAGGTTGAAATTATTCAAACTGTTTTGCAAGGTAGCATCTCAGTATATGGAAACTCAGTTATCGGTGCAGTCGTAGCCAAAGCTTATGGTGGAGATGAAAACAAGGCTGCTCAAATAAAACTTGACCAAGTTGTTGCAAATGTTAACATTACACCAACACTTACAAAAGTTAGTGAATCAAACAATAATGCAAAATTCACAGCAGATGTTGGTGGTTTGGTTGGTAATATCGATGGTCAATTAACATTGTCTAACACAATGAACATGGGTAAAATTATACCTATTTCAAAATCAGGCAACGTTGAATACAATATCGGTGGTGTTGCAGGTAAGGTTTCAACAATCGTTATTGATTTAAACAGCTATTCATTTGATTTATCAAGCATTTTAGTTAACGATTTAGTTGGCGAAGCACTTGCTAAACGAACCATTCAAGACGAAAAAGGCAATCAAACAGACGAAATTAAAAATATTGGGGCTTTGGTTGGCCAAGTAAATGAAATTAAAATTGGCAATCAAAGTTATGATACAAATGCAGATAAGTTAACTTTGCAAGCTGATATTTTCTATTCAACTGATTTAAGCTTAGTGCCTGAAGATACAGGCCTTGGCACAAACTTAACTTATACAACCTTGTTAGGTGCTGACAGTGGCTATCAAACAAGGGCAATCGAATCTGGTTTGTGGGTAAACACCGCAAATCCAAATTCAAACATTCCTTATTTGGCAAGTTTATACACAACATTGCGTCAATTTAATATTTTGCAAAACTCTTCAAACAACTATGTTTCAGGTTCTGCAGCAAATCCAAAAACAGCTTATGTTAAAACTGATGTAAGTTATTATTACTTGCTTGGCTCAGTTAATATTGAATCACAATTTAATGGCATAGTTATCGGTACACCTACTACTGAAAATGTAACTGTATATGTTGAAGAAATTAACCATGGGGCAGCTATATCTAATTTCCATGTAGAATATACTGCTAATACAGCAATTGAAAAATCTTTGGTTGAAGTTAATAATGGTTTGATTTTCAACTGTTCAATCACTGGTACAATTTCAGGTGTTGCAAGTGATTTAGGCTTGATTGCTAATCAAAATAATGGAACAATTTCACACTGTTTCAATTCTGCTGAAATTATCAGTCAAAATGAAGTTAGTGCGATGGCTTTAATCAATGCTGGAACAATAAGCAGCAGTTACTTCACTGGTAATATGGTGCTTACAGGCTCTGGAGTTGGTCGTGCAATGTCAAGGGCAGGCGGCTACATATATAACTGCTATTCAGCTGGTAATATTTCTAACATTGCAATAACATCATTTGGTAGTGGTGTAAATAATGGTTACAATAACTTTGTTGACCTTTTGGCAACACCTAAAGATGGTGCTAACGTGTTAAGCACTGGCGATAATTTGGCATTGAAAGGTGTAACAACTTATCAACTTATGACAGCAAGTTTGCTTAAAGGCAGTTGGTTAAGTGCAATATCAAACAAAAAATTTGATTTAAAAAATCCTTTGTTTGGCTATAACTTTAACTATCCTATTTATAACTTTAATCAGTACACAACGAACTCTGCAAACGCTGTTGAAAAAATGGCTATTGCAACTTATTCAAGGGCAACAGGTGATGGTTTCTATAACACATTTGAAGTGCCACACTTGGGCGTTTTAAGTTCAATCCAAGGTGTAATTGCAAATAATGGCAGTGGCGATTCAAGCGGAGCAAATAGAAACTATATGTTAACTCATGATATCAATGGTTTGATTAGTGATGCTGACAATAACAAATTATGTGTTGATTGGTATGCTGTTGGCTATAATGATGATGGTGCAAATAAATTTGCTGCTTCATCAAGTGGATTTACTGGTAACTTTGATGGTGCAAAAACACTTGAAAATGGCGTGGTTACTGAATGCTACACAATCAGCAATTTGGCAAATAATGGTTTATTTACGAATGTTGGTTATATTGATTCATCTTTAGGGATTAACGCACAAACAAAAATAAGCAATATTAAATTTGCAGGCGATTTTGTTAAAATGAATAACTCTGGTGCGCTTGGTGTGAGCGTAAGCACTGGTAGTGTAACTGTTGAAAACATTGATATTTCAGGTTTAACTGTTTATGCGATTAACTTGGAAAAAGGAAACAATGTTTCAATGTTGTTTAGCGAACAAAATGGCGGCGAATTAATAATCAATAATTTAATCACTGAAACCATAAATGTAATTGATGGCGAAGAAAAAATATCAAAGTCAAAATTGGAACCAAATGGTAAAGGTGCTTATGGCGCAATTCTTGCAGTCATGATTGGCGGCAAATTGAAATTTGAAAATGTGCAAGAATTGTTTATAATCATGGAAGAAGATAATGGCTCTGATACTGATGAAAGTACGGTTGGCGGTATTATTGGTGTGGCGTCAAAAGAAAAAGTTTCACTTTCAGGCGATACAAACTATGGCACAAATATTAATATATATTTCACAAATCATAAAACTGCAGGTGGTATTATAGGCTCTTCAAATGGAGCATCAATTGAAGCATATAAATTCAACATTGTTTTGTTAAACACAGGATTCACAGTAACAAAATTTGGTGGATTTATTGGTTCTTTAACTGAAGGCACAGCAGAGTTTAAAAATTGTGTGCTTAAACAGACAGATTTCACAATAAATTTCATTCAAGGTGATAATAGATATTTTGGTTTGATTGCGGGAACTGTAGAAAATGCGGGGCTTACTGTAGATGAATTTGCTTACAATAAAATCATAACAATAGCACCATCACTTAGTGAATCTGCTGGAAAAGAAGGAACACAAGGCTTTGGTGGATTTGTTGGTAATATGTCGCAATCTAATGACGATAATCCAAATAAATCAAGTTTGAAAATTGGTTCAACTGGAGATTTTAAACCAACAATCATTTTGCTTGATGGTTTCAATCTTGGTGGTTTAATAGGCTCTTACGGCGGCGGCATAATAGATTTGCCAAAACCAGGCATTATTAAATTACAAGGCATGAAAAATGTTGGTGGTGCAATCGGCTATGCAGATGCAGAACTCCAAATTTCTAATAATACTAAAAGTTTCTTAAATCCAAACCAAGTTAGCAATGAAAATCAATTTAAATTTGCAGAGATTAACAGTTCATTGAGTACAACAAAAATCAATGGTGAAAATTGGGGCGGCTTAATTGGTAAAGCAACCGAAAATTGCAAATTGGAAGGTTTGAGCAACTGTAACTCTATTCAAATCAATAGTAGTATCAATGGTAACACTTTGATGAATGTTGGTGGTATAGTTGGTTTAACCAATGGACAAATTGTAAAATGTATCAACTATGCAAATATCACTATCTGTGATAACAGCGGAAGCACTGAAAGTAATGCAGTAAGTGAAAATTTCTACAATTTATTTGTAAAATCAAACAACACAGAAATGGGTAGTGCAAATGTAAGCATCCGCCCTGTTAATGTAGGTGGTATAGCTGGTAAAGCTGAAGGTGTGAATGCAATAATTGAAGGTTGTATACTTGGTGATAGAGATGAACAAGTTATTATTCAAGGTTATGAATCAGTTGGTGGCATAGTAGGTAGTTCATCAAATATCATCAACAACTTTGAAGCGGTTGACACAAATAATACATATCCACAGTCAGGAGAGATTTACTACATTTATGATAATCAAAATGATAGTTATTCAATTGCCAATACATTGAAAGCAGGCAGTGATGCAGAATATAACGATCTTGATAAATTTGAACAAAACGTTGATTATTTTGTTCAATCAGGCATTATTCAAGGTAAAATTATGGGTGCATACAATGTCGGTGGTGTGGTTGGTAAATTAACTTCACAAGCAGATAGCAGTACAGCTACTGGTAAAGTTGTTGGTGTAAAAACACAAGCAGATGTTTATGGTAACACAAATGTTGGTGGCTTGGTAGGTTATGCGGCAGCGAACACAAGTGTTATGAACAATACAGTTGCTCAAAAAGTATCTTATACAGAGGCAGGTGAACCAACTGGCATAAATACGACAATAAAAGGCATACTGGTTCATGACTATGTTGAAATTAATGGAACACAAAAATCATATTACTTTATTCCAACAAGTGTTGGTGGTTTGATTGGTTCTACACAAATTGATGCAACAGTTGGCACAAGAGTAGAAAACAATATCGTATTTGCTGATATAACAAGTACTGAAGAAGGTTACACTCCAAATCAAGAAACCGATGGCAACAGCAGCATTGAAGGTGAAAACCAAGGTGGAAATGTTATTTCAACAATCAGCAACTATATGTTAAATGCAAATTCATCAAGTTTGCCTATAGATGATTTAACTGATAAAAGCTTCTTTAATAAAAAAGCTTTCAACAATATCACCACAGGCTTTGGTGGTTTAATCGGCACAACCGATTCAAATACTTTGCTTTTAACAACAAAAGAAGTTGCTCAATCATTAGACGATTTTGCAATTAGCAAAAACAAAATAACAACAAACATCAATGCAAGATTAGGTATTAACGTAGGCACATATTATGGTGGGCTTGCTATTAATAAAGCAATCAGCATTGGTGAAGGCGAATCTAGCAAGCAAATCACAATTGTATTGCCAAGTTTGCAAAAAGATTCAAGCATAAGCGGTGCTTACAATATTGGTGGTGCAATTGGTTATGCGGCTATAACCAGCCAAACAATTTCAGGCATCGACTATGAATATAGTCCTACAAAAACAATCGAAGTGCAAAAAGAAGGTGTCGGCATGTATGTCGGCGGCGTGTTCGGTAAATTTAAAGGCAATGTTGCAACAATGGTTAAAAATGCAGATGGTGAAGAAACTTCTACTTCAGCAGGTATAACACTTGGCAGCAATAACATTAAAATTTACACTGCAGAATCATACTTTATAGGTGGTTTGGTTGGTAGACTTGAAGGCAACATGTATAATTCAAGCGTTACAGTTGCAGAAAATAACAATACTTCTAGATTGAACGTTGAAGGCTCATCAGTTCAAAACTTTGGCGGTTTGGTTGGTATGCTTAAAGTGCCTGCCGATGCTAAAAAAGTGGAAGGTGGCGCAGATATATATGTTAATGGTAAACAACCTTATGCCTTCACAATTAATACTATAGAAAACCAAAACTACGCAGATGGTGAATCTGTGCTTAACGCAACAAAAAATGACGATGGAGATATTGAACTTTATGCGCAAGCTTATTATATAAACTTAGATAGATTCAATATATCATCATCACTTAATGTTCCTGAAAAAAGTCCATTGAATGACACCGATGGTTGGCATAAAGATTATACAGGCTTTAGGGCTATGCAACGTTGCATACCAGCAAGTGAGAATAAACAAGACTAT
>CAKVCF010000014.1 GCA_934725795.1 uncultured Clostridia bacterium
CAGGCTTTTTATTTTCCAAAAGTTTGTTTGCTTCGCGAAAATCGACTATTGCCTGATATACAATCTCGCAATTGCGAATATAGTTTTCACATCTGCTAACTTTATCATAGTTTTCGGCTTTTCTATATTGAACGATAGCCTTATTAAAATCTTCCTTTGCCAAAATGCAATTTATTTCACTGTAATGAGCAACACCAGCATTGTAAAGTTTTAAACCTTCTGCATTGCATCTTTCAATCATTTTAGTCTTTTCAGCACGATAAGTTTCCACATACTTATTACACATTTCAACAAATTGCTTTTTATTTGCTTTTTGATACCATGCCTTTGCTTCTTGTAGGTTTGAAATTGCAGTGTTAAAGTCTTCATTCTTTCTGCAACTTTCTGCTTTTCGATACCAGCTTTCAGCCGTATCATAATATATATTTAACTGACATTGATTTGCCTTTGTTAAATTTTCATTTTGTTTTGATTGTAAATTAGCAATTCTATAATAGTTTGCAGAAGTTTCATAATAAGATTTCGCCTGATACCAATTTTTGTAATAATATTGGTTATTTGCAATATTTTCATAATATTTTGCTTCTTCTTCAACCCTAACAAGATAAAAATCAAGTGCAGTGTTATAGTCATTTATGCAGGTATTAAGCAAGTCAACATATTCGTCTTGCACTTTTTTAAATTCATCTATACCCTGTTTTAATAATTTTAAAACATCCGCAAAGGTTTTCATTGTATGCGGATTATCTCTTTCCAAAATTTGATTTGCTTGTTTGCAATATTTTCTTGCATTTGAGACAATCGCCCCTTTGGAGTTAGGGCTAAATGCAGACTTAAGTTTGCCCATCAATCGAATGCTAAGCCTTTTGATTAAATTATCAGCTTCAACAAGCAAAATTCGATTTATTCTAAAATCGTTTATATTTACAGCATTTTGATTTGGTGTGATTGAATTTCCCATATCCACCTCCAACACAATTTTTAAAATTATATCATAAATTTAACAACTGTCAAGACCTAATTTTTTATATTAGACAAACAAAAAACAAGTTATTTTCAAACTTGTTTTTTATGTTTAACTTATATAAAATATTCTATTTAAATCGAATTTATTTTAATATTCATATTCGTCTTCATCGTCAGCTTGCTCAGCTTCTTTTTCGGCAGCGTCCACCTCACTAGTTAAAATGATTGCTTCACTTATACTCAAGCCCGCTTCTTCAGCAGCTTTAATTGCTTCTCTAGCATCGTCAAAGTAACCTTCTTCTATGCAAGATTTTACTTCTGCAACATTATCTTCTATTTCTTGCTGCTTTTGTCTAGCATCGTCTTCGGCATCATCACTATAACCGCTGTCGTCATCATCATAATAGTTTTCGCTTGATTCTTCATCCTTATCGTCATAATATGGCTCTCTTTTTTCATTTTTAAGCACACTTAACCTTAACAATGCCTTATTTATTTCTATTTCACATGTTAATCTATCGTAGCCAAAGTTCATAGCCTTTTCAAAACATGTAATAGCTGCGTAATAATTTTGAGCGTTGAAATTATAACTGCCATTTGAAAACATCATATTTGCATAATCTTTTTTGCTTTGACGCAATAATTTATCGCAATCTTTAACTAGATTTTCACAATCTTTACGTTCGTGATACAACTCTTCAAACATTTTCTTAGCAATAGTAAAATTGGTGTATGCTTCATAATAGTTGCCTTTGCTGTAATAAGTTGAAGCTATGTCAAATTCATTTTCAGCTTGCATAAATTTTTCACATCTTTCACTTAATTGATTTATGGTGTCTAAATTGGTATAGCACATTGCTTTTTCAAATTGAGATTTAGCTTCATCAAACAATCTTTTTGCTTCAGCAAATTCTTGTTTAAAATATTTGCTTTTTGCAAGTTCAAACAATCTTTCACCTTCATGCTCGCATTTTGTTTTCATCTCTGCTCTCTCTTTCATGCACAAGTTAATAAAATCATCACATTTTTGTTCATCTTGTTCATTAAAAGCGGCATAAGCATATTCTTTTCTTACATCATATGCAGCATCAATGGCAGCATCAAAATTGCCTTCTTCTCTTAATTTTTCTGCTTTCTGGAAACCTTTTTCGGCACTGACATAATTTAATTTCCTTCGGCACAATTCAGCATTCTTTTTCATTTCTTTAGCCAAGTCTTCTTTGCCCACCCTATCATAACAAATGCACAAATCATCATATGTCAATATTGCTTGACGATAATTTTCATCAATCAAATCTTTCTTCACAAGGTCTAACAAAACATTAATTTTATCTTCAACAAGTTGTGTAGAATATTTATCTAATTGTTCCTTTTGTTGCTTACAAATTTCCGCTAAATCTTGGCGTTCACAAAAATAAAAATATGATTCAGCTGTTAAAAGCAATCCATATGCAGCATCAACTGTATCAAGTGTTTTATATTTTTTTAACAACTTGTTAGCTTCACGGCAGCATTTCCTTGCATTTATGATGCTAGTGCTGTCGCTATCATGCTGCAAAGACGATTTAACAGATTGTTTCAACCTTATAAACAATCTTTTAATCAAATTTTTATCTTCAAGATAAAGCCTTTTGTCAATTTCAAAATTGTAAACATCAGTTTGCATATTTGATTGTTTCATACTCACCTCTCAATATAGCATCATTATAACACAGATTTGCAGCCTGTCAAGAGTGATAAGAAAAAACACAATTACCATTGGTATTGTGTTTTGTTTTATAATTTAAATTAAAAAAACTAAAATTCTAAAATATAAGTGCTTGGTCCGTCTGCAATCATTTCAATTTCCATATTTGTGCGGAATACACCTGTTTTGACTGGCAATTTTTCGCTCAATTTGGCACACAAAGCATTATAAATAGGCTCAGCTTGTTCATGGCTGGCAGACATCATAAAGCAAGGACGATTATAGCCTTTAACATCTCCGTACAGGGTAAAATTGCTAACAACCATAAATTCACCATTTGTGTCAAAAATGTTCAAATTGGTTTTACCTTCAGCATCATTAAAAATCCTAAGTTTAAGCAGTTTTTCAGCAAATTTATCAACCATATCAATTGTGTCTGTTTTGTTCACACCAAACAAAATAAGCGCACCATGGCCAATTTCACTGTGCTTAACACCATCACTATATAAAACGCATTTTTTAACTAATTGAATAACAGCTTTCATATTTTTACCTTTTAATAGAGCAATGATAGCAAATTTATTTTTAAAGGTCAAATTTTATTATGATTTTCATTAACTTAAGTTTTATATTTTTGTGATTGATAGTAAGAATAATTGCCTGCATACGTCTTGATTTGGCGATTATCAAACTCCAAAATTTTTGTTGCTAACTTGTTAATAAAATATCTGTCGTGGCTGACAAAAATAATAGTACCTTTAAAGTTTTTAAGGCTATCTTCAAGCACTTCACGTGTGGTTATATCAATGTGATTTGTAGGTTCATCTAAAATTAGTAAATTAATTTTACTTTGCAACATAATAGCCAATTTTAAGCGTAATTTTTCACCACCAGACAAGTTGCAAACTTTTTTATCACAATCTGCTTTATAAAATTGAAAATTATATAAAATACTTCTTGCACTCTGTTCGTCAATGCCAAGTTCATTTTTAAATGTCCATAATAATGTCTGGCTGTTATCATAAAACTCTATAATTTGTGAAAGATAGCCAACACGCTGGTTATTACCTAATTTAAGTTCACCTTCGCAATTTGAAATTTCACCTAACACGGCTTTTAAAAATGTGGTTTTACCGCAACCATTTTTACCTAATATTGCAACTCTTTCACCATTTGTAATCAAACAATTTGCATGGCTAAGTAATTGTTTTTCACCAATTGTAAGTGAAAAATTCTTCACACGCAAAACCTCATCTCCAGCTCGCCCCAAATTTGAAAAATTGATTGGCAAATCACGTTTTTCTTTTGGTTTTTCTATTGCATTTTCTTTTAACCTATCTAAATTGCTTTGGATGGCTTTTGCACGCCTAAAAAATGTTGGATTATCAGCCATCTTACCCCATTCTTTAAGACGGCGAATAGCCTTTTCCATTTCTTCAAACTTTTTTTGTTGCAGTTTGTATTGTTCAAATTCTTTAACTTCTTCAGCCTCTTTTTGCTCTAAATACTTTGTATAATTACCGAAATATGTTTTAATCTTGCCTTCATCTAATTCAATAATTTTGTTAATAACTCTATCTAAAAAATATCTGTCGTGGCTAACAATTATTATTGTGCCTTTGTAATCTTTAATGTATTGTTCCAGCCATTCAATACGCGCAATATCTAAATGGTTAGTTGGCTCATCAAACAACAAAAGGTCAGGTTTGCTTATAAGGATTTTTGCAAAGTTAATCAGTGTGCGTTCCCCACCAGAAAGGGTATTGAAAGCGCGTGGTAAAAGGGATCTATCTATTTTTAAACCGTTTATCACATAGTTGATTTGATTTTCTATATCGTAGCCACCAAGGGCAATAAATTTATCTTGCAACGCACAGTATCTTTTAACAAGCACATCTAAATTTTCAGCATTGGCAACATTAGCCATATCTTGCTCATAATTCTTTAACTCTTGTTCAATAGGACGCAAATATTCAAAAGCAGAATGTAAGATTTCATCACATGTGCCTTGTTTAACGTCAAAGTTATCACCTTGCTCTAAATATTCAAGTTTAGTGCCTTTTTTAAAACTGATTTCACCACTTTTACAAGTTTCAATACCCGCTATAATTTTTAAAAGTGTGGATTTACCAGCACCATTTTCACCAACAAGTGCCACTTTTTCACCTTCATTTATAGTGAAAGACACTTCTTTTAATATTTCACCAAAGCCAAAAGACTTTGTAATTTTATTTACATTTAATATCATCATACTATACCTCTTAAAATTTATATTTATGGATTGTATAGCTTTAAATTTAACAAATAACTTTAATTTTCACCACTGCGTAACATAATAATCTAAATGCAACAGCACTTTATTTTTAAGCGGCGACATGTTAATTCTAATATAAAAAAACCATACAAATTCTCTATTTTGCACAAAAAACTTATATTGCATCAAATGTGCAACATTAAGCTAGTATACATAGTATGCAAGAATTGTATGATACCTCATTTTTTCACCTATAAATATAATGCAATAAAAAATACCAAAAAGTCAATAGTTTTAAAGTTTTTTAAAAAGAGAGATCATTCGCGTTATATAATCGTGCTTATTGAAAAGGTTTTTGCTGTTTTGTTTGGTTCAAAAACCTCAATATGGCGATATTCACAACTATTAGATTTAAAATAGTTTTCAATGCATTCAAGATTGCAACCAACACCACAATAACATTCATTAGCACTCACAATTAATTCAATAATTTCCACAAACTTATTATACAAAAAACACAACAAGTCAAATTGTTATCTTTGTTGTGCTTTTAATTCTATTTGTTTGTTGATTATTCAACAGCCACAAAGTTGCGGTCAACAATTTTATAGCGCCTATCTGCAAGTTTTTCAAACAAATCTAAACTATGGTTTTGAGGCATAAGTGCAAACAATGTTATACTACTGTTATGGTTGGCTTTTGATAAAGACATCAAACTTTTTGTAAGTGTAAAATCTTCATTATCTATGCTGTGAATGGATTGCACATCATCAACAACAATAGTGCAATCTTGTCCACTTTCCATCATTCGTTTTGCACGTTCAATTGCCAACATAACTGTGTGCCTTGCATCTTCAATTGTTGCAGAAAAACTTGTAACAAATTTTTCACAAGTCGACAACTGATTAAGCACAAAGCGGTTTTTATCGACAATTGATATGTTAAGATAAATTTTGGCATTTGTGTTGCAATTTTCAAGAAGTTCAGCCGCAGCCAAAGAGTTTTGCAAATTGTTTGAACCATAAAGATAAACACTTTCACCATAATTTGCTTTAAAATCTGCAAACCTGCCGCCAAAATTGATTGGTGAATCGACAGGAATATGTTCAATAAGGCTAAAATCAGGGCGTTGTGGCATAAATTGTTTAACTGGCAAATTGTTTACCATCAAAATTTCTGTAACTTGGTTATGATTTTCACCACCAACGCTTGCAGTTACAAAATCACCTGTCCTTACCCCTAACCTTTCAGCTTCAACATTTGACATATTAAAGCATACCAATTTAAGGTTAATAAACGACCATACAACCGTGCCTGTGTTGCTAAATTCAACATAGCCATTAACGGTTTTTAAATTTTCATTATAATCAAAATGGCTTTCTTGTTTTAAATTTGTTTGATAAATTAGTTGTTGCACACCAACAAAAGTATCAGCAAAAGGGTATCCATAATTTTTTGGCGGTCTGCCCTGCTTTGTTTTTGCAATATGAGGTTGTTTGCGCCCCTCACTTATGTCTATAATATCATTTATTAATTCTTCTTTCTTTTTGCTTGTTGGTGCATAAACACCAGTTCTGCGTGCAAATTCACGCAAAGCAAAAATGCTTAAATCGTTTAATTCGTCCCTTGTCATATATCTAAATTGTATCATAACCAATATTTAAAGTAAAGTGTTTTTGTACAAAACCAAATGTGTAAGAAAACTTTAATAATCAATTTTGTACAATAACTGTTTACTTATCAATCCCCCTTTTTGCTATGTTTTGCTAAAATGATAATATTTGCAAATTAAATCTGTACAAAAACATTTTTGTACAATAATACTATACCTACAACTTTTTATAATGTCAAACGTATTACCTACGGAATTTGAGAAAAATTATATTTTTTTATAAAATCTCGTACATATTACTTTTATGAGAAGATTAAAAGAGTTGGTATCTATAAAAGGCAAAGGGAAAAAAGAATTAGCTCAAAGTTTAAACATTCCCATTGCACTAGTATACAAATGGTTAAATGATGAAACCAAACCTAGTTTAAACAATTTAATTGAAATTGCAGATTTTTATAATGTTACCATAGATTACTTAATTGGAAGAACTGATGAAGATACAATCGTTCGCACCAAGAGCATTGTACCTTTTGATACAAACATAAAAAACATTTTAAACAACAAGCATATAACAAAGTATAGGCTTTTTAAAGATTGTGGTTTTAGTGATGGACATGAATATTCTTGGTTTAATTTGAAAAATGCACCACGTTACGATAATCTTTTAAAAATAGCGGACTATCTAAACATATCAATGGATGAACTTATAGGGCGTGTGATTTAATCACCGCCCTTTTTATTGCACCTTTTTTATGTTATTGAAATTTAAAAATTAACTTTAAATTACTATTAAGTATAACTTTAAACCATTGCTTAAAAAACCTTAAAAATAAAATTTGTTTTTGCAATTTAAAAGAAAAAACCGCTTTAACTAAGCGGTTATACCTAACGATACCAAAATGGCAACATCTATACGCTGCATGGTGGAAGCATCTATGCTGCTCACCTTTTGTTGCAGTCGGCGTTTATCAAGTGTGCGTATTTGTTCCAACAACACAACACTATCTTTTGGCAAATTATATTTTACGTGGTTAAGTTCAATATGTGTTGGCAATTTTGCCTTGCTAAGTTGGCTTGTGATTGCTGCAATAATCACCGTTGGACTGAACTTGTTGCCTACGTCATTTTGGACAACCAAAACTGGACGAACACCACCCTGTTCGCTGCCAACCACTGGGCTTAAATCAGCATAGAAGATGTCGCCACGGTTAATTTCCATTATTCTCCTTTTAAATACTGTTCGGTTAAATTGATGCTATCGGCAAATTCAAAGTCTTGCTCTATGCTATTAATCGCCCTAACGTATTCATTTTCAGTATATGCTGACACATCAAACTTTGGCATATCTGGCTTTTGGACCACACCAAATCCTGCCAAAAATTCAATGTATGCGTTAACCTGTTCTTCCATATATTCCCCCATCAAAAATTTTTTAAACTTTGGCAAGTTGTTTTTTCAATTTTTCGTAAAATTCTTCTTGCATTTGCTTAAATTCAACAACAAGATTTTTAATTTCTTCGTTTTTGGTTTTAAAATCTTTTTCAGCTTTTATTGCGTCAACAATACCCATAACTGTGCCAGTTATCATCATTTCAACAATATGACGCGGTGTTTTATCTGCCCACAATGAAAAATAAATCATGGTTGTTTGCTTTAACTTTTTAAAAAATCCATTTTCTTTAATCTCTTGGTCATCCGCCACCGCAAGTGCGTTACACTTTTCGCCAAATTTTTGATAATAATCAAACTGTTTTTTGAACAGGGCTTTAAGTTTTTCGTCCTCCAATTTTTTAAGCACCTTATCTATTGAAAGCATGCCAACTTGTGCATCTTGAAATATGCGGTTTAAAAGTTGTAAATCTGCTTTTTCCATATTTCCCCCTTTGCATTAGTATCTGCTATGGTGCAATAAATATGCAAAAAACTCTCATGTTACAATCTTAACTGCAAACAATATTTTAGCCTAACGCCATACAGCGCAACTTGGCACAAAAACCAACAAGACCAAATTTTACATTATGCTTAACAATTTATTTAACCAGACCTGAAAAAACAATATTAAAGCATAAAAAGCATAAAAAAAGCGGACATAAATAGCCCGCAATTTTATTTAATATTCTTTGTTAGACATGCTGATTTTAAATGAATATCAAAGCGTAACCGATTGCAATGCCTGCAACAATCATAACGCTTATTATAAACAAATTTTCTTTCCACCTTTTGTTTTGTTTAAGCAACATAACCAAACCTAAGCCAGCATTCACGCAAAGCCCTGCCACAAGCGCACCAAATCTAAAACCTTGCCCTTGCAAGAACAATTGTGTCAAAACAACACTTGAAGCGCAGTTTGGAATCAAACCAATAAGCACAGCTAAAATAGGTTGCAAATATTTGTTTGATTGCAAGAAAGCTGTCAATCTTTCATGTCCAACCCAAATATCAGTTATAAAACCGAATAAAATGTTGATAACCAATATAAACGCACCAATTTTAAGGCAGTGCAACAATGGATGTAACCAATCAAAGGTTTTTGTTTCAACATCATGGTGGCAACAGCCATGCCCTGTGTGATGGCCATGCTTTTGCTCTACATGATTTTCTTGTGCAACTTCCGCTTGTGCTGATTCCATGTTCACAGCTTCATTATGCTCTTGGTGTGAATTATGCTCATCAATCACTTGTTCTGGAGCAGTTTCAACATGCACAAGTTTATGCTTTTTAAATATAAGATTATAAAGCCCTATTGCAATGTAACCAATAACAGTTGCGTACACAATTTTTATGCCCATCAACAGCAACAACCACAAAATTTGGCTTGGATTTGCCAAGATAAGTGGAATTGCTTCATCACTGGTTGCAATGTATACTGCTATCAATGCACCAACTGATATTGAACCTTTTGTGAATAAATCTGTGGACACAATTGAAAAACCACATTGTGGCACGCTACCTATCAACGAACCAAACAAAGGGCTAAGTTTACCTTTTAAAAATTTGTTTTCGCTGAATTTTTTAGAATGTTTATATTCAAACAATTCAATTAAATAATACACAACAAAAAGAAGCGGCAAAATTTTTGCCGTGTCGATTAATGCATCTAACATAACTTCTAAATATTGTTTCATAACGCTTGGCTATTGTAGCACACCAAAACGCAAATTGCAAGTATTATTTATATATAACAAGATATATTTGGTTCATTTATACCACATATTGTGTTGTAATCGGTTTATATTATATGCCAAATTTTTATATTTCACTTTAAGGCTGTTAACATTAATTTGCTTTTGGTTTTGTGTTAAATTTTGTTTGTGATTGCTTGGTTTCAACTTTATTTTTACAAAGCGGAATTTGTTTAAGTTTTCACGCGCGGCGCACATATTAATCTCATATAATCAAATAAAGCGGCAACAAAAGCAAGCAATGATTGCACATGCCAAATTGCACACCAAAGCGATAGGTATTGTTAAACCAGTTTTTTTAACTTTTGTGGAAGCAAAATATATTGAACTAACATAAAAAATCGTGTCGCTGCTGCCCATAACCACGCTTGCACACTTACCAATATAACTATCAACACCATATTTTGCAAAAATATCACGCAACAAAACATATGCAGCGTTTGAACTGAACGGACGTATCAGTGTTAATTCACAAATCTCAACAGGAATGCCTAAAAAGCGAAAAACTGGTGCTAAAAAATTGCACAAAATAGCACTAAGCCCGCTGTGGCGGAACAATTCCACCGCAACAAACATTGCAATGATAAATGGCATCAAACTTGCCATAAGTGGCAATGCCCCTTTTGCCCCTGCAACAAAACTTGAATACGCATCCACTTTTTTTATCAAAGCATAAAGCATAACACTGGCAATCAAAACAGGAATAAATAAATCAGCCATTTGCTTTCCGCCTTCTATAAAAACTTGCAACAAGCAAAATGCCAAGCAAAGTAGGCACAAAGGTTGAAACAATGGTTGGCCACAATATGCAACTTGGACTCACACTGCCAGCCATAGCGCGCATGCCTATAACCGTTGTTGGCAAAAGTTGAATACCTGTTGAATTTATCACAACCAACATTATCATTGCCCTTGTGGCTTTGCTGTCGCCCTTGTCTAAACCACGCATTGCTTTTATGCCAAATGGAGTGGCTGCGCTGC
>CAKVCF010000015.1 GCA_934725795.1 uncultured Clostridia bacterium
ACATTCAACTGGCGGCATTGGTGATAGCACTAGCATTGTGCTTATTCCTTTGCTTAGCAGTTTAGGCTACAAAATTGTTAAAACAACTGGCAAATCTTTGGTGTTTGCAAATGGCAGTGCTGATAGGTTTAAGGCAATTCCTGGTTTTGAACCAATGGAATATAGTCAAATCAATAAAGCCCTTGCAAAAAATAATGCCTGCATTTTGGCACATGGTGAAGAATATTGCCCAGCGGATTCAATCCTTTATAGTATCATTGAAAAATACCACCTTGAAAGCAATATAAATTTCTTAGCGGCTTCAATTGTTGCAAAAAAATTAACAAGTGATGCACGTATTGTTTTGGTGGATGTTAAATATGGCGAAGCAAGCGCAATAGATAAATATGATCAGGCATGCAAATTGGCAGCCTTGCTTAAATATATGTTTGCTGAATGTGGCGTTGAATGTATCATAGCGCTTACAAACACTCACCAACTTATAGGCGAAAGTGTTGGTAATGCTGTTGAAGTGGTTGACGCCCTTGATGTTCTTAATGGCAAACATAATGCTTTGCGTGAAGTTTCAATAGCGTATGCAGTTGAAATGATGATTAAGGTTGATAAGCGTTTGAATAAAAAAGATGCTTATGACATGTGTGTAACAGCCCTTGATGGTGGCTTAGCATATAGGCATTTCTTAGACATTGTTAAAACACAACATGGTGATGTTGCTGCTGTTAAAAACCGCACTTTCTTTGAACCTAAAGAAACGATTGTGTTTAAAGCAGACCGCGATGGATCCGTTGGCAACGTTAATGCTCTTTTGATGGGCGAACTTATAAGACGTTTATGTGCTGAAACACATAATTGTAATATCGGTTTGCATTTAAATGTTAGAATTGGAGATTATGTTAAAAAAGGCGACACAATTTTAACCCTTTACTGTGAAAGTAAAAATAGCGTAAAAAAATATATCGAGGCTATTAAGGGTTGTGTTCGTTTAACACAAGTAAAAGTTAAACGTATCAATCCAATTAAAAGGTTAGGCTAAATGATACAAACAGTTAACAGTTTAAACCAAACTGAACAACTTGCAAAAAAATTCGCAACATCACTACAACCTGGTGATGTTGTTGTTTTGCATGGTGATTTAGGTGCAGGCAAGACAACTTTTACACAATTTGTGTTTAAATCACTTGGTGTTGACGAAATGGTAACAAGCCCAACATTTGCAATTTTAAAAACTTATCATGGCAAATTTACTTTACACCACTTTGACACTTATCGTATAACCACTGAAGAAGCAATCGAGGCTGGATTTGATGAAATTTTAAATGAACCTGATAGCATCAAATTTGTAGAGTGGAGCGATAATGTTGCAGACCTTTTGCCTCAAAAACTTAAAAAAATCAACATTAAGTATGTTGATGAAAACACTAGAATTTTTGAAATTGAAGATTAATCTTTGATTTGGTTTTTATTAAAAATTTTAAAAGGATATTATGAACACATTAATTATCAACACAGCAAACGCTGAATTGGAAATTGTTTTGCAAAAGGGCAGCGAAATTAAACACAAAATTTTATCATCAAGCAGCCACCATAACGAAACTATGTTGCCAGCAGTGGATGAATTGCTTAAAGAAAATGATATCTCAGTTAATGG
Organism: uncultured Clostridia bacterium; assembly: GCA_934725795.1. Lineage (GTDB taxonomy): Bacteria > Bacillota > Clostridia > Christensenellales > UBA1242 > Onthoplasma. The sequence goes on from CAKVCF010000015.1 coordinate 1,649, forward strand.
CTTAAACCAACTAGGCGTTGTTGTTGGTCCTGGTTCTTTCACTGGCATTCGCGTTGGCATAGCAACAATAAAGGCGTTTAGAGATTGTTTGAATGTTCCTGCAAAAGGCATAAACAATTTGGATTATCTATTTGCTCTTGCAACAAAACAAAACAAGGATTGTTCAACTGTTGCAATTCTTGGCAGTAGAGATAGCTATTTTGTGGCAACTTTGGTAAATAATAGGTTGTATAAATATGAACGCAATTTAACTTTAAATGAGTTAAAACAACTTGCAAAAAATAGTCCTGTGGGCATGTTTAAAACTGATAATAATATAAATTCTTTTGCCGTTGAACTTGATGCTGAAATTTTGATTGAATGCTTGAACAAGTCAGTTGACCAAACTTTGGTGCCAGTTTATTATCAACTTTCGCAAGCTGAAAGTGAAAAGATTAAACGCGGCGATTTTGAAATAAGGGAAGCAGAAGTGCAAGACTTGATTGCTGTAAATAAATTGGAACAGGGCACGGATTTACCAAACAAAATGGCAGAGGCTGACTTTGAAAACTCAATTTTAAACAAAAACCACAAATTGTTTGTTGCTTTGCTTGATGGTAGTGTTGTTGGCTTTGTTATGTTGGAACTAACAGACGAAGCAAATATTGAAAATTTGGTTGTTGAAAAATCATATCGCAACTATGGTATTGGCACAAAATTGCTTGAATATGTGGCTGATTTTGCACATGAAAATGGCTTTGATAAACTTAGTTTGGAAGTGAGTGAAGCTAATATAACAGCTTATTTGCTTTACCAAAAATTTGGTTTTAGCTTGCGCCGCACACGCAAAAATTATTATGCTGACGGCAGTGTTGCATTTGAAATGTGTTTTAATATTTTAAAATAGTTGAAGTTATTACTTTTTAAATAGTTTTTGTGTGAGTATATTTTTTAAGATTGATAAAATATGGCTGATAAACACATCGATGTAATTTGCGTTTAATTAACAATATTTATCTATAATCATCAGGTAAATCGTTCAACAAAAGCAAGGTATCATCAGGATTTTTTAAAAGAGAGAAATACTGTTTTGCATCTTCTAAATTATTAGCAAACAGTATTTTTTTTGTTGGCTCAATATTTAAAATTCCATTTGTTAAAGCCTGCTTATTTGTCAAACCAACCAGAACAATATTTTCAATTTTTGCAAGCATAGTACCAAGTTTAAAATTGATATCAAATTGATTTTTTCCTGCTTCAATTATGCCAGGTGTAACTACCATTTTTTTACCTTCACAAACGGCTAAAACTGAAAGTGATTCTTTTGCACTTGTAAGCGAACAATTGTAACTATCGTCTAAAATATTTATACCTGCTTTTATATGTTCAAGACGGTGTGGAATGTATTGCAAATTTTCAATTGCTGATTGCAAATTTTTTGTGTTCACACCAAGGCTAAATGCCAAAGCGAACGCAAGCAAAATATCTGTTACATTGTGTTTGCCAAGCAGTTTCGTTAAACATAAAATTTTTTGATTTTTAAAGTTAATTTCAAACTCGGTTTTAAAGTTTTTAACAACAATATTTTTGGCAACAAAATTCGCTTTTTTGCCATTGGTTGAAACTGAAATTTTCTTGCCATTTTTTTGTTCAAACATTTGGTTAACAAAGTTATTATCAATGTTAAAAACGCAAGGTTTTGAATTTAAAAATTTGCTCAACTTTTGTTTGGCTTTTGCAACGTTTTCAATGGTCTTAAATGTTTGTAAATGTTGAGGTGCAATTTGTGTTATAATGCCAAAATCTGCACCATAAATTTTACACAAATTTTTAACATCGTTTTTGTGCCTTGCACCATATTCCAAAATTATAAAATCCACATTTAAATTTGTTTCATTTAAAAATTTTGCAATTCCTAAAGGTGTGTTAAAACTCTTTGGTGAAGCTGTAACTTTAAATTGAGTTTTTAACATATTTAATAAAATATTTTTTACTGTTGTTTTCCCGTTGCTTCCAGTGATTGCAATAATTTTTGCAGGGCTATTTTGTAGTTTGTTTTGTGCTGAACGAATATATTTTTTATTTTTAATTTTATCAAAAAAATTTATAAAATTTGCAAAAATAGGTGCAAAAATCATTAAAATAGGGCTTATAATAGCCATTTTTTTAAAAAATATTGGCAAAATTAATAAAATTGCAGTTAAATAATAAATTCTTTTTAATCTAGGTGTGTAGATAATTGGTGTTTTTTGATTATTTATAATTTTATTAAATATTGCGGCGAATATTGGTAATAAAATCAAATTAATTAAAAACGTTAAAAATAAATTAAAAATTAAAATTTGTGCGACAAAAATCGCTATCAAAACGGCTTCAAAAATCCAAAACCAAAAATTAAAATACAATAAATAGCGTTTTGGATTATAATCGCGCAACTGAAAAATATGTAAAAATTTTTGTGCTAAAATAACACAAATAAATGCATAAATAATGTTAAGATAAATACACAAATATATCACAAAAAGTTCACCACTAAATTTGCAAAAATTGCACTTTGTTTTAGGTATGCAAAATGGTTAGAGTTTGTAACAAACAGTTTAGCATTTTGCTTGTTTAATTTGTAAATTTTTTTGGCAATCCAAACTGGTGTTTCGTGGTCAAATTTACCCCAAAAGAGTAAAAGCGGAATATCAAATTTTAACAAATTTTTGGTGTTAAAATTAACAACATTTTTAAACGTTTTTTTGTTGGTATTTGAAAGGTCTAAATAATCACGACTGACAATGCTTTTATACAAAAATTTATTCTTTTTTTGTTTAAGCAAACAAAGGTTGTTGTTTTGTTCAATCTTTTTAAAAATGTTAAATTTTTTTGGTCCAGCACCGCCTGTTATAACAATCTTTGAAATTGCTAAATTTTGGTTTGCATTTAACTTCAAATTTAGTGTTTGATTTGTTTGATTTTTGTTCTTATTAAATGTTGTTTTTTGATGTGCTGTTTTAACCAAATGGTAAAGCAAAGTAGCCACTCTAAAACCAAAACTGTGGCATACAATTTGCACTGAATTTATGCCTAAACTTTTAACCAAATTCAATACGCATTGCGCATAATCATTAAGTGTCCAAACAAGGTTGGTTTGGCTGGTTGTTGGTAGGGTAACTATAAGGCAGTTGTATTTTGCATTTAACAACTTTGCCAAACTTAAAAATGAATTTTTGTTGCCACCCCAGCCATGTAGAAATAATATGCAACTATTTGTGTCTGGTTGAGTGTTGATTTTTGTTTGGTTAAATTTATTTTTACATTCGACATCACCAATTGGATTGGTGTTAAAATTTAGATTTGTTTTATAAGTTGTGTTGTCGTTAACTTTTAAAAATGAGTAGTCAATTTCTTGCCCGTGAAAGATAAACATATTATTTTTTATGCGTGTGTGCTTGTGCGTGTTCGCATGTGTGATTAATGCTTTGATTTTGGCTGTTTAATTTGTTGCCTAATTTGTGTATCTGTAGTGCCTATGGTTTTTGTTTATGGTGTATTTCATTGCCTATTTAGTCGTGTGCAAACAACAATTTAAATTGCAATTAAAGTTATTGTAAAAGTTATGGCTTTGGTTGTTGAGTTGCTGCTAAACTTTTTTTATCAAATAATTTGGCTAGATTAAAAAAGTGGCAAAACAAGTGAAAAAAGAATATATATTGCTATGAAAAAAATTCTTGTTATTTTTGGTGGTGATAGCCCTGAACACGATGTTTCAATTATCACTGGTATGCAATGTGCAAAATACTTACAATCAAAATACAACATCGAAAAAATATATTTAGGTCTTGATAATCATTTTTATTATGCTACACAAATTGAAGATTTGACCGCTTTTGCAAATAAATCTGCCTTAAACTTAAAGCCAGTGTTGTTTTACAACGGCTTGCTTAAAAAGGGCATAGGTTGGCACAAAATTTGTGATATTGAATGTGTGGTGAATTGTTGCCATGGTGGAATAGGCGAAAATGGACGTCTGGCTGGTTTTTTTGAGAGTCAAAATATACCTTTTACAAGCCCAAATTCACTTGCTGCATCAATCACAATGGATAAGGACTTAACAAAACAGTTAGTCGATGATATTGTGCCAACAGCAAAGGGAGTTAAGGTTGAAAAGTCCAACTACGCTGAAGCTGCTGAACAAATTGAAACTGATTTTGGTGAGCATTTGATTGTTAAACCAAATGCTCTTGGCTCATCCATTGGCGTTAAAGCCTGCACAAAGGCAGATTTTAAGCAGCAAATTGACGCAATATTTGAACTTAACGATGCTGCACTGGTGGAAGAAAAGGTTGAACCTATGATAGAACTAAACCAAGCCTGTTTTAGGCAAAAAGATGTACTGGTTTTAAGCTCAATTGAACAGCCTTTTAGCCACAAAGATTTTTTAACATTTGACGAAAAATACATGCACAATGGAAAAAGTAAGGCGAAAGATAGAGAAATCCCTGCCAAGATTGATAAAAAACTTGAAAAGTTGATATCTGCCACCACAAAACAGATTTATGAGCGCCTTAATTTGAATGGTGTTGTGCGTATAGACTATATGTTTAACACCGCCACCGAAACACTTTATTTTAACGAAGTCAATACTGTTCCTGGCAGCTTAGCTTTTTATCTTTTTGAGCCTGTTGGCATCGATTATATAAGCCTTATTGAAGCGTTGATAGCAAACGCAACACAGCCTAAAAAATATTCTTACTTTGACACCAAGATACTAACAAAAAAATTGCTTTAATTAAAAAAAAATGGTATAATTAACCCGTAATTTAACAAAATTGGAACAAAAGGGGTTAATTGTGGCAGCTAGTTATGATAGTAAAGATTTGATTGTTTTGGAAGGACTTGATGCAGTGCGTATGCGTCCAGGTATGTACATTGGAACAACTGGTGTTAAAGGCTTGCATCACTTGCTTTGGGAGATTATAGATAACGCCATTGACGAAGTGGCAAATGGTTATGGCAATAAGGTGGAAGTTACCTTGCATAAGGACGGCACAGCATCGGTTATGGATAATGGCCGTGGTATTCCTGTAAGTCCGCATCCAAAGCTTAAAATTAGCGGTGTTGAAGTGGTATTTACACAACTTCACGCTGGTGGTAAGTTTGGTGATAATAACTATAAATACTCTGGTGGTTTGCACGGCGTTGGTGCGTCAGTAACAAACGCACTCAGCCGTTATTTGGAAGTTACTGTATGCAAAGAAGGTAAAAAATACTTTGCCCGTTTTGAATCAGTTGAAAAGAATGGCAAAATTCACTCTGGCGTTTGTGTTGAACCACTTAAAGAAATTGGCAACACAACACTTAAAGGAACATATGTTCGCTTCTTGCCAGACGATAGGGTGTTTAAAGATGTTCGCTTTGATTATGACACAGTTTATGAGCGCCTTAAAGAAACCGCTTTCTTAAACAAAGGCGTGCATATTGAATTGATTGACGAACGCACAAATAAACACGAAACATTGTGCTTTGAAGGTGGTATTCGCGATTACGTAACCAGCCTTACAATGGATAAAAAGCCATTATTTGTGCCACCGATTTATATTGAAAATGAGATTGAGGATACATTTGTATCACTTTCTTTGCAATATGTTGATAACTACACTGAAAGCATTTATAGTTATGTTAACAATATTCCAACTCCAGAAGGCGGAACACACGAAGTTGGCTTTAAAACCGCTTTAACAAAAGTGCTTAACGATTTTGCAAAAAAGCACGGCCTTGTTAAAGATAAAGATATTCCATTTATTGGCGATGACTTCCGCGAAGGTTTGGTTGCAGTTTTGGCAATCAAAATGAAAAATGTTCAATTTGAAGGTCAAACCAAAACCAAACTTGGCAATGTTGAAGCACGTTCAAGGGTTGAAAGTGTTTGCACACAAGGTTTGAGTGAATTTTTCCAAGCAAAGAAAAATGAAAACATTGGCAATATCATTATAGACAAAGCAAAAGGTGCAGCACGTGTTAGAGCAGCGGCAAAACATGCCAAAGATTTAACAAGGGCTAAAAACTCAATTGAAGGGAATATGTTGCTTGGTAAACTTGCAAACTGCACAAGCAAAAATCCAGAATTGAATGAAATATTTATTGTAGAAGGCGACTCTGCGGGTGGCACAGCAAAACAAGGCAGAGACAGATATTTCCAAGCCATTTTACCATTGCGCGGTAAACCACTTAACAGTGAAAAGAAACGCATAGACCAAGTGCTTGCAAACGAAGAAATACGCACAATCATTGGTGCATTCGGCACTGGCATTGGTGAAGATTTTAAACTTGAAAACTTAAAATATCATAAAGTTATCATTTTGAGTGATGCCGACCAAGATGGTATGCACATTAGATGTATTTTGCTGACATTCTTCTTCCGTTATATGCGTCCGCTTATCACAAACGGCAATATCTATGTTGGTATGCCACCACTTTATAAGGTTACAACTAAAGATAGAGAGTGGTATTGCTACACAGACGAAGAATTAACAGCAATCACATCAAAACTTAAAAACTATAATTTGCAACGTTATAAAGGTCTTGGTGAAATGAGTGCCGAACAACTTTGGACAACAACTATGGACCCTGCACATCGCAGTATGATAAGGGTTACACTTGAAGATGCTGTTATGGCAGATAAGCAAATAAGCATGTGGATGGGCGATGATGTTGGCCCTCGTAAGGACTATATCAATAAAAACGCCAACTTCAATAAGATTGACGCATTTGAAACACAGAAACACGAAAAACAAAAGCAAGATAAAGAAAGTGAAGGGGAAAATTAATGGCAAAAAAAGAATTTAAGGCAGTTGAACCAACAGGCAATTTGTATTCAATGACAGTTGAAGATGTTATGTCCACAAGTATGTTGCCTTACAGCGAATATGTTATTATGGACCGTGCACTTCCACGTGTTGAAGACGGTTTAAAACCTGTTCAACGCCGCATTTTGTATGATATGATTGAACTTGGCTTAACACCAGACAAACCATTTAAAAAATCTGCACGTGTGGTAGGCGACACTTTAGGTAAATTCCATCCACACGGCGATAGTTCTGTTTATGGCGCAATGGTGCGTATGGCACAGGACTTTGTTATGGGCGAACGCTTGGTTGAAGGTCAAGGTAACTTTGGCTCAATAGACGGCGATAGTGCTGCGGCAATGCGTTACACCGAAGTTAGATTAACACCACTTGCATTGGAACTTATGCAAGATTTAGATAAAGATACGGTTAGTTTCAGCTTTAACTTTGACGATACACTTAAAGAACCTGATTATTTAACAGGGCGCTTTCCAAATTTGTTTGTAAACGGTGCATCAGGCATTGCAGTTGGTTTGGCAACAAATATTCCAACACACAATTTAGGCGAAATGATTGATGGCTGCGTTGCGTATATAGATAATCCAAATATCAGCCTTACAGAAATGCTTAACATCATTAAAGGGCCAGACTTTCCAACTGGTGGCATGATTTGCGCTGGCAAAGATATGGAAGAAGCTTATGCAACTGGACGTGGCAAGGTTACAATGCGTGCAGTTTTCCACACGGAAGACGATAAAAATGGCAAAACAAACATTGTTATAACTGAATTGCCTTACCAAGTTAATAAAGCAGAATTTTTAAAGTCGGTTGGCGACCTTAAAATAAAAATGAAAGACGA
>CAKVCF010000016.1 GCA_934725795.1 uncultured Clostridia bacterium
ATTATGTTAATATTTTTGTTTTGAATTTTTTTATTAAATTAATAAAATTATTTTTAATTAAATTAAATAATATTTAATTGGAATTTGTTTGACAAATATTAACAATTAAATTTATAATTAAATTAATTAATTATTAACTTTTGAATTTAAATAAATTCATTGCATTTAGGTTAAATTAATTGTAGGGGAATAAATGAAAAAAACTGGCAGAATAATTTGTTTAATTTTAACATTTTTCGTATGTGCGTTTTTTTCGGCGTGCAAAATTGATTATAGCGGTTTAAAAATGTCGTTTTGTTCTAACAGTGGTGAAACAATTGACACTGTTAGATTGTTGATTGATTCATCCAAGGTGGAAGAACATTTAGACCAACAAACAATTGCAGTTCAGTTTGACGGAATCAAACAAAAACAAATCGGTGATGTTTTGGTTAGTGTTGTGCCTTCAAATTTAGCAACAATTAGCAACAAAAATTTAGAAGGTAATAAATACTTTTTTGATTTGCAAGCCAATGAACAAGGTGTTGGTAAAATAACTGTTCAACATTTGGCAACTGGTAAAAAAGCAGATATAAAAATCAGTGTAGACCAAAAATCAACAACAGTTACAAGAAAGGTTGAAGAATTTGTTATTGCAATTCCAAATGAAAATGAGTTGTTGAATTTTGATGTTAATGCTTTAATAAATCAAGACGGCACAGACCAAATAGGCTTTAAAGTTTTAAATGATATTAGTTTGCCAGCTGGTGTTACAGCGCTAACAACAGAGTTTGCAGATGAAAAAGTTATAACAGGTTTAAATTTAACTGCTTCAATTCAACATAACAGCAGTGTGGTTATCTATCCAGTTTCTTATATGGAAGATTATGATGACATAGATTCATATGAAGCACAAACTATTAAAATCACTTTTGTGAGAGCATTAAATGAAAATCTGTTTGTGCTTGACACTGATGATGCTCATAAAATTGAAGGCAATTTAAACCTTAACCTTCCTTTCCATTTGATTGCAAAAGATACAAGTCAAGCACCTGGTCAAAATTATCAATTTAACAATGTTGCATTTGATTTGAAATATGAAAACAGCCAAGGTGAAGTTGTGTCTTTCACAAAGATTGATGACCAATCAAACACTGTCGGCCTTGAATACTTGCAAAAATATTATGATGTAAAATGGGAAATTCCAAATCAATTTAAAAATCTTTTAGAAGTGTTCTTGAATGAAACAGAGCAAACAATGCAACTTGTTGTTGAAGCAAAGGATTATTCTAGTGATATTGCCAACATTAAAATCAAACTTGAACCAAAAATTCAAGGCAATTTGCAAACAGTTGAAAAGATAGTAAAAATTAAATGTGATGTAAAACCAACTGAATACGAAATAAGTGTGCAAGGCAGGGTTCAACAAAACAATGGCACAAAAAATGTTTACGACATTGACTTGTATGATTATTATCGTGCAACTGACAGCGTATACGGTGCAAATTTCACCTTTAAACCTTTGGTTGAATACGCTTATGCTGATTTTAAAAATGTTAAAATCATTGTAAATCCAGCAGTTCTTGACGTTTTGCGTGAAGTTAATGGTGTTTCAACAGGCACAAATCCAGTTTCGGGCTTAGATGAATCACAAGCTGCATATGCAACAAATAGATATTTGCTTCAATTCCACATTGGTGGCAAACCTATGAACTTTACAATTGATGAAGAAACTGGCATGGCAGTATCAGCTGCAATTCTTTATCAAGAAGATTTAACACGTATTCAAATTAAATATACTGAAATTGCAAATAATCAAAATACAGAGCAGTTAACATGTTATGTGCAAAACTATTATAGTGGAGAATATGAATATTTGTCAGGCATAGGCCTAACAACCGCCACCTTACAATTTAACCGTAAAGACGGTGTCCAATCAGCAGATATCTTTGCAGGTGTTTTAACTAAAGGTGCTGAAACCGATACAGTGGCAACAATTGACGATACAAAATCAATTTCACAAGTGTATTTAAATAGAGTTGGCAATGCTTACAATGTTTTCTATTTGATAAATATTAAAGGCGACAAAAATAAAGAAATCAGCAACGCAAACTTTAACATTAAAGTTGTCGGTGGACAAAATAAACCATTAAAATTGTTGCAAAACATAAAAGGTAATTTAGTTTTATCAAATGCCGCAACTGAAATCAATTTCAATTATGATGTTATTGCAGGCAATCCAAACAATGCTGTTATAATGGTTGTTGATAATGAAACAGATGTTGGCTATTATCAAATCATCGTTAGCTATGCGGATGAAACTGTTTATACCTTTACATGCTTGGTTTATGAAGAACTGCAAGATGAACAAGTTTCAATCAATGTGGAGAAAAACACAAATTTAATTGATAACAATTTAAATGCCGAAACTGAACAATCAAAACTTTATCCAGCCTATGATGCTGACTACATAGTTAGGGTTGATAAAACAAAAACAACAGACATTTCAATTGAATTGCCAAGCCAATTTACAACTGATTATATTGCAGGTTATAGCTTTGAAGCAAAACTTATTAAAAATGGCGAAGCACTTGATGTGAACGTCCAAGAATATTTTAACATTATTGTGATTAACAACAGGGCGATGATAACTTTTATCAAAGGCAGTGTTGTTGAAAATGAACTTTCTTATGTTCAACTTGCAATGAAGGTTAAAAAGCAATCTTTTAGCAATATTTTAACTAAAGATGGTGTTACAGAATCTGGCACGAAAGTTATTACATTCTTTGCTTATGAAGAAATTAAAAAAGAGCAAATTAGCCTTAATAAAACAATAGTTTATGGCTATTGGGATCAATTGTTAAGCGCATATTATAAAGAAGAAGGAAATAATCTTTCAGGTGTTGATTTAAAAGTTAACATGTCAAATGATGTATTGTGGAATTATATTCAACCACAAATTCAAGATGTTGAAAAATATAAAATAGGTGATCAATACGTCTTGGTTGCTGAAACAGCATCATATAGCGCAACAGAAACTTATTATTTAAACAAAACCACAGAGATTGCACCAGGCAGTGACAATCATCATGTGTAAAATTTCAAACAAAACAAAGATCAACTTTATGTAAAATCTTCAAATGTTGTTTGGTACACTTCAAATAGTGATGCTTTGCAAACAGAACTTCAAACTCAAACAGGCATCAGCCTTAAATTCTTTGGTAAGGGCGGTGAAATTGAGTATGACGTTTATGCAATGATTAAACAGTTCAATATGCCTGAAATAGTGCTTAAATGCCATATTGTTATAACTGAACCAGTTGTAACTGATAAAGTAACAATTGTTAGCCAAACAAAGCAAATTGCAGGTGAAAATGGCAAACGTGTTATAAGTTTAAAAGCTGGCGAAAGTTATACAATGGAAGTTGAATATTATTCAAATAAATTTGAAACTTTGCCAAGCAGCCAACGTGTTATAACAAACCCTGGATTTGTGATGTTGGTTGTTGATAAAGCTGGCAATATTCACAATAGTGTTGTAACTGTTGAAGAAAACACTTTAAAAGTTAAAGAAAACTTTGTTTTAACTGCAGATTTGCATGTGCTTATCTTTGCAAAAGATGCGTTAAAGGCAAAATTGCAAGATGTGTCTGGTTACAACAACCCTGAAGATTTCTTAATGTGGGATGATAGAAACCCTGATAACCCTTCATACGACCATAGAAATGCATATGCTGAAATTGATTTGGTTGTTTCAAACGGCTCAAAACAAAATCCATATCCAATATTTAATGCACAAGATTTTTGCGCAATAAACAACGATAAAACAGGCCTTGCAAAAACAAAATATTATCAATTGATGAACAATATTTATTTAAATGGCGTTGAAACAATTGATAACTTTACTGGTGGAATTTCAACCTATACAAATAACACATACTACACAATTTTTGGCTTAACATTAACAAACACAACACCAAATTTATTCACAAATTTTGCAGGTACAATACAAAATATAAATTTTGATGTTAAATTCACATACAATTCAGCTTCTAACGTACAAATTGCAAACACAAATTTAGGCGTGTTTGGCAATATAACTGCTGATGCAGTTTTAACAAATGTAACAGTAAATGCTGCTGGTGCAAACCTTATTGTTGAAGGCAATGGAGATAACTATTACTTATTTGGCAGTTTGGTTGGTGAAAATAGTGGTTTGATTGAATATACAAATAAATCATTACTTGGCGCAAATGTCAATATCAGCATTGATGCAAACAGGGCATATGTTGGTGGTTTAGTTGGTAAAAATAATGGAACAATAAGAACCAGTTTTGTTGACAATACAACTTCAGGTAGTCAAAACATACAATTTGGCAGTTTCTTAGCAAGCCAAGGTAATGCTGCAAAAGTCAACATTTCTGCTGCAGGCCTTTCATCAGGCGCAATTGGCGGCGTGGTTGGTTTAAATACAGGCAGCTTGATTAATGTTTATGCTGACGGTCAAATTGTGGCACGTCAAGGTAAAAAACTCAACAATGTTGGTGGCGTGATTGGTAAAAATCAACACGTGGAACTTGATGTTGATGTTGAATATGATGAATCAAACACCCTTAATGGATTTGCCTTTGCAAATGCAAGTTTAACAACCATTCCAGTGCTAAATAATTTGAAATCATCAGTTCAAATTGTTGCAAATGACAATGTTGGTGGTATCACTGGCGTTGATGAAAATGGTATCTACACAAACAGCAAATATCAAATATTGGCAAATTCAACTTATGGCATTGTTGGTGCGAACAATGTTGGTGGCATAATTGGACATGCAACAAACAGCATGCTTGAATATTGTTCAGTGTTCAGCTATCGTTGGGACTATTCAAAACTTAACAACATTGGTGCAACTGAAAATGACAATGCGGACATTTCAGCAACAACAATGGTTGGTGGCTTTATAGGTTTTGCAGTTTCTAATACTTCAAGCATAAGTGCTGGTTTGCACAAAATGGTTGCAGTTAAAAATTCAAGTATAAATGCGTTTATCTTTGCAACAATCGAAGCAAACAGCAAGCTGAACATGTTTATTGGCTGCAATAATTTAGATGCGTCTAACTCAACAACATTATCAGGCGTTTTAGATTGCTATTTTGTTGGTAAGATAGCAGGCTTAGATAATAATGCAAATATCAATTATGTTGAAAAAACCGATGCAACAAACTATGTGTATTACGCAACCGATGCTGGTGTTAATTATTTGCCAGCAACTGGTAGCACTATTGAAGAAATTGAAGATAAAATAATTGTTTCATCAAGGGCAGGTTGGGCAACAAGTGATACAATAAACAACGGCAATAGTTATCTTGTTCTTAATGAAAGACCAATCTTTGAAGTTGCACCTACAAGCATTGCATTGCAACTTAAAGAAGATGCCGAATCACAATTTGGCGTTGTTGACAATGATGGTAGAGTTATAAACAACATTATTCATTTAGAATTAACAAATTATAATCTTGACCCTAATAGCAGTGATTATACACAACTTTATCAACAACAAACACAAATTAACACATTTAATATCAAAGATATTTTTAACATCACAGCTGAACCAGAAGATATGTTAACTGAAGTTAGATTAAGCGTAACCTCAAGCAATTCTTCAGTTGTGGCGGTAAGCAATGGCAATTTAATTGCACGTTCTGCTGGCACAGCAACAATCAAATTTGCATCAGTTCTTAACAATACAATTCAAGCAAGCATTATTGTGTATGTTGGTGAGCCTATTGGTGAAAATTTATCATTATACTTAGCGCGTGATGATATTAATTTAACTGCAAATAGTTCGTTTGAATCAACAAAAATTGTGGAGATTGGCTTAACAAAAGGTGAAGCAGTATTGTTAAATTATGCAGCAACACAATTTAAAGATTTGTCAATTGATGGCAACGGCAAAACTTTCAGCGTAACAACAAACACTCAAACATATTTGCAAGTTGAAATTGCAGTAGATGGCACATTGCCAGAAAACACAACAATCAACAAATATTTAGAGATAAGCGGCAAAAGCATTGCGGATTGGAATAGTGAAAATAATATAGGCAAGTTAAACCTTGACTATAACACACCTTTCAGTATCAAAGCAAAAGATAAAATTGAAGGCGTAACATTTAAATTTGTTGTAACACCATATCTTATGTTTGGTGAATACGCACAAAAAAGCAACAAATGGTTTGAATTTAATGTTAAAACCACTGCTGGTATAACTGATTTATCTTTAGGTTGCGAAAATATAATTTTGTATCCTAACGATGCAACAACAATCACAGCTTATTTAACAACTGATAAAGAGATATCAAAAACACAAGCTATTGATTTGGTTGAAAGCATAAAACTAAATGATACAATAATCACATCATCTTCAACTGGTGATTTTGGTGCTATAAGCAAGTATATTTCAGTGCTTGAAGCAGGCAGTTTGGATGAAAAATTAAATTTACAAATTGTTAAATACACCTTAACAATCCCTGAAGATATAAAAGAAAAACTTATCAGCAATGTTACAAACACAATGTTTGTTAACTTCAAAGCTGGTGCAGGGCTTGGCAACGGCAAACAAGATAGTTTACAACTCAGTTTGCTTAAACAACGTATTGACGAATTGATTGTGCGCAACTATGTTTATCAACGTAACCAAGATGGCACATTTGATTATAATACATACACACAAAACAACACTTTGCGTCCAGTAAGTGAAGGCTTGATAACAATCGACCTTGCGCCTATTAACGGCAATTATGATTATTTGGAAATCAGCGATATAACAGGCACAGAAGAAATTGTGTTTGTGCAAACAAAAGGCATTCACAAAGAAAGAATTTTGACAAATGTTCAACCTTCAGCAGATGGCAAAGGCATAAGATTGCAACACGTTGAGGGGCAAAACACAAGTTATATTGCCACAATGATTGATAGCAACTTTACAAATCGTAAACATTTGGTTGAAGTTCGCGCATATGCTTCAGGCACAGTTATAAAATCAACAACACTTGAAATTGATGTTAAAATGTTGCCAGAAGCAAGCATCTATTTGGTTAATGGACAGGGCAGTGTTGTGCGCAATGAAATTGGTGTTCAATATGTGGCTCAAAAGATGTCAATGCGCTTCAAAGTTGAAACAAAAAATAGTGATAACGTTGAACCAACAATTGAAGCAAAAATTGTTACATCAGCAGGTGAAAGCGTTGAAAATGGCGATTTAACTTCATCAATTATCAATCTTGGCAACGGATTCTATTCAGTTGATATTGGTGCGTTTGCAGGTAACTATGTTCAAATTGACGCAACAACACAATTGACACTTAACAATGGTGATGTTGAAAAAACAACCACCACTGTGGCATATCAAATTGTTAATTTTGTTATCAATAATGTTAGCGTTTCACACAGCACAACAAACCAAGTTAACGGTAATGCTGTAACAAAAATTTATGGTAACTTAGGGCAAAATGTTCCTGTTGAATTTTACTTTAACAACAGCGACTTAACTTTTGTTGAAGATAAAGAAAGATATGACCAAACAACTTATAAAGGCAGCACAGATTTATCACCAAAAGCAATCAATACATTAATTAAAGAAATTAATGGTGAAAATGCACTCAATTATCTTACATTTGACTTATCAAGACAATTAGAAGATATAAATAAATATACTCTCAGGCAAGAAACAAGCGAAGTTGATGGCATAGAACGTATAACAAAACGTTCAATTTACTACACAAAAGATAGTGAAACTGAGCCAACACTTATTGCATCAATGTCATTAACAAAACAAAATGTTAATGGTGTGGAAAAGAACTTTGTAAATATTTATCAAAGCACTGCTGCAAAGATTGATGTTGTGTTGACCCTCAACTTAGGGCTTGAAGAAAATAATTTCTATATAGTAACAGACAATGATTCATCATTGATTCTTAAACAATTAAAATTTGCTTATCAACTTGATTTTATTGAAGAAAGTTCATTCCTTGAACCACTTGCAGTTAGGTCTGCTGACGACTTTGTAAATATGTCGAGCAATGGCGATTACATTTTGGCGCAAGATATAACTTTGGAAGACTATTCACCATTAGATGTTGACTTAAACAGCTTTGATGGTAATGGCCACACAATAACAATAAAAAGCTTTGCATTGTTTAACGAAACATCAATTTATGCTGGTTTGTTTAAACAAATTTATGCTGACATGATTGTTATGAATGTGAACATTCAATACAATCTAGGCAAGGAATCTACAAGCTATTATTATGATTTGTGCAATAACGCTGCAAATGTGGACTATGCAGAAGCAGCATTCGGCGGCGTTGCTGCAGTTAATGAAGGTATAATTTCAAACTGCAATGTTAGTGGCACAGTTATGGTTTCAGCTTCAAGTGTTGAAAACGCAATTGATAACGATTCAATCGACTTTAATATCGGTGGTGTTGTATATCAAAACGAAACATCAGGCAGAATAACAAACAGTTCAAGTTCGCTTGTTATGGTTGCAAAAGCAAATATTGCAGGCTTTGTTGTTGAAAACAGCGGCAAAATTGCTTCATCATATTTTGATGCAAACAATGGTAAAGGCAAAATTTATGCTTACAATAATAGTGTAACAGTGCCTTACTCAATTCAAGTTGCAGGTTTTGTTTTAAAAAATAATTCTTCAGCTGAAATTTCAATGTGTTATGTTGAATCTGGCACACATGAAAAGAATAATTCAACCATAGGCAACATTTCAGCAAAAGACTATTCTTCAGGTTTTATATTCACAAACTCTGGTTCAATCTATGATTGTTATGCTGATATTGATTTGATTGGCGAATCCAGCCATAACCATATCACAGGCTTTGTGTATGAAAACTCTGGCAAGGTAAAAAATTGCTATTCATATATCAACGAAGGTAGAAAAACTAACCTTTTAAGCATGTTTGCACGTGAAGGGACATCAGGCATTGAAACTTGTTATGAAATTAAACAAGATGTTTCAGGCTATAAAAACAATGTTTCAGGCTTAACAACAATCAGCGTTTTGGCACGAACAAACAAAGATAGTTATCCATCACTTATGTTTGGTGATAATGTAAGTTCAGTTTGGTGCAAAACACAATCAAATTTACCAAAACTTGTTGCGACACAAGAAAAGGTTGAATTTGTTGGTGAAGCCCTTTCAACTGAAGATAAAAATAAACAATATCCAAGTTATTATC
>CAKVCF010000017.1 GCA_934725795.1 uncultured Clostridia bacterium
ATTGACCACACAGACTTGCTTGATGCAATCAAATTGCTTGACGACAGAGAACGTGAGATATTGAACCTTAGATATTTTGTTGGTAAAACACAAATGGAAGTGAGTGATGAGGTTGGTATTTCGCAAGCGCAGGTAAGCCGTTTGGAAAAGAATGCACTGGAACACATACGTAAAAGTTTGTAAAATTATGTTATAGCGGCATTTTAAATTTTGACTTTAAATTGTTAGTTGCCAAATGTGAAAGTGGCTATATATTGAAAATATAAATATTTAAAATTGTATGTTTCGTTTTGATAAAAAAGGAATTTCGACATTTATTTGTTAAATTCCTTTTTTTGTTGGCTTATTTTCTAAATTAAGCTGTCATTTTCGGCTTCTATTCAGCTTAATGTATGTTATATTAGGAGAGTATCAGTGAAAACTAAACGTTGGAAAATGATAACGCTTGCAGTCTGTGCGATGGTGATTGTGCTTGCTGGTGTGGTGTTAAACTACACAGGACATGTTGCAGTTGCTGGCACTTACTTTATTAAAGCACGCCGCGTGCCAATCTATGCAGTGCAGACAGAAGAAAACAAATTGTCCATATCTTTTGATGCTGCTTGGGGCGCTGATAAAACCAGTGAGATTATGGATGTGTGTGATAGCTACAACATTAAAGCGACTTTCTTTTTAGTTGGTTTTTGGATTGAAAAATACCCTGAAAAAGTTAAAGAGATACATAATCGTGGCTTTGAAATAGGCATACATAGCAACACTCATCCAGATATGACGAAACTTAGTAAAAGCCAGATTGTTGAAGAACTTTCAACCAACATTAAACTTGTTGAAGATTTAACCAACGAAAAGCCAAAATTGTTCCGTCCACCTTATGGCTATTACAATAACACACTTATTGAGGTGTGCGATTCACTTGGACTTTCTTGCATAGAGTGGAGCGTTGACAGTTTAGACTGGAAAGGTTTATCAGCTTCAGCATTGGCTGGTCGAGTTTGTTCCAAAGCAAAAGCTGGTGATATTGTGCTTTTCCATAACAATTCAAACAACATAATTCCAGGGCTTAAAATGGTGCTTGAAAGTTTTAAAGTTAAGGATTTGAAAGTTGTGCCAATTGGTGAACTGATTTACTACGACAATTTTACAATTAACACACAAGGAATACAAATTAAAAAATAATAAGGAGAAACAAATGAACAACACAACATCTATTGATTTGCAAGACAACAATTTAATTGCAAACAACAAAGTATTTTTGCAGGGGGAAGTGGAAACCAAACCACAATATAATCACACCGCTTTTGATGAGGATTTTTACACTTTCAATTTAAAAGTGGCAAGATTAAGCGGTCAATATGACATTTTGCCTATAAACATTTCATCACACACAATCGGCTTTGAAAGTATAAAGCCAGGTGTAACGTTGGCAATTAATGGACAATTTCGCAGCCATAACATGCTTGATGAACAGGGCAAAAGCAGGCTTATTCTTTCAGTTTTTTGCAAAGAACTTACTGATGTTGATATTAATGCAAATCCAAATGTGATTGAGTTGACAGGTTATGTTTGTAAATCTCCAATTTTCAGGGTTACACCATTCAATCGCCAAATTTGTGATGTGTTGCTGGCTGTAAATCGTCAATATAATAAAAGTGATTATATTCCTTGTATATGCTGGGGTAGAAATGCTGAATATGTAAGTTCGATGGCAATTGGTACAAAAATCACAATCACAGGCAGAGTCCAATCGCGTGAATATAACAAATTGATTGTTGCAACAGGCGCAGTTGAGCGCAAAGTTGCATACGAAGTTAGTGTAAATAAAGTTGTTGAAATAGGTAACGAAATTATTGTTTAATATATTGTTAGTATTGTTATTCACAACTTGACACAGGCTTTTAATAGGTGTAAAATATTGGCAAAAATTAAAAAATTTATAAGTAATTCTGTCAGTTTTTACATTTTTCAAAATGAATAAAAATATAAGAAAAATTTAAGCATTTTGTAAAATATAAAACAAATGTTCGATAAAATGTGGCAGTTTTGTCGAAAATTCTTGTCGAATTATGATTGTTTTTGTAAAAAAATGACACATATGCTTGACTTTAACCTATTTTTTAAATATACTTTTTTTAAAAATTAGGAGAAAAGCAATGATTGATATTTACGATTGTGAAGCACTTGTTAAAATTTATCGATTACTTGATAAAAAATGCACAATAATTGATAAATTTATCAACAATCACGCTTACTATTGTGGACCGTACAGTGAAGAATATAGTGCGGTTGACGTCTATAATGACATTTTAGATTTAATGGAAAGGAAAAACCAACTTATCAACATAAAATTGATGTTAGATACTGCTTTAAACAAACTTGCAGTTGAAGATAAAAAGGTTTTGCTTATTAAACTTAATTATAATATTTCAATGAATGAGTTTTGTGCAGTTTTAAACCTTAAAGAACGCACAGCATTTAGGCGTATTGAACATGCTTTTTTATGCTTGGCTGAGGCAATTAACCGAAGCAAATACGCATCTAAACTTGAAAAAATTATTGATAAAGAAGAGTGGATTCGTGCCGTTTGTCAAGACGTAAAAGAAAGAAGGCAGGCATTTAAAAACCACTCAAATCAAGCCGTTTGTGATATGCAACAAATGGTTGAAGTTAATAATCTGTAACTTCTTTTTGTTTTGTGCGTTTTGTGCCAATAACTTTTGAGCTGCGCATAATTAGATAAACAACCAAACATGCAGGCACAGACAAAATTGCAATGATAATTCCTGTCGCTTTATTTTCAAGCGGAAGTGAAGTCTTTTCTGGTTCGTCAGCATTAAAATTTGGAGCATTAGTGTAACTTACTTCTTCACTGTTTATAGGCAAAGGGTTTGGCAATTCATCGCAAAAATCACTATATACATAGCCGTAATAATCTTTATCTGCGCTATACTTACAATAATACCAAACATTGGTTCGCCCTTCAATTAAACTATCACCAACAATTTTGCCATAATATGTTAAATTTCGGCTTAAATTTGGAATATAAACCACTTGATTTGAGCTGCTTGTTTTTGTGGTTGGACTGGTTCGCATATCGCGGCTAAGTTCGGCAAAAACCCTAAAACTTGTATCATTAAGATAAGGTGTTTGTGGAGTCCCTACAACAGTCATCACCTTATCTTTTTTTACATAGCCATAAAAATCTTTATATTTAACTTTAAAAAAGTTGCTGCCAGCATCATCAAGCAGCTGAACAAAGTAGGTTTTAGGCAGAACAAACAACACGTTGGTGTAGTCTTCCGCTTCGATTGGTGTTTTGTATAGTTTGACGTCTTCTTGCAAAACGCGTGCAAAATAGGTTTGAGTTTGGCTTGCAAAGCAGGGTGCGCCAAAATTATTGGTTAAAAAAATCAACAAACATAATAAGATTGCCATAACTTGATTTTAACATAACAAATTTGATTTATCTTGGCAGGTTTGTGGCAAATTTGACTTATTTTAGGATTAATATGCAAGAAACAAATTTGATAGAGCAAATTTTGGAAATAGAAGCAGAGCAAAAAAAGAGAATTGAAAACAATAAACTTAAATTTTACAACACTGGTAAAGTTAAACATTTAAAACAAATTGCCTTTCACCAATGTCAAAAGAAAAACCGCTGGGTTTTTGGTGGCAATCGCACTGGTAAAACAGAATGCGGTGCAGCTGAAGTGGTATATATGGCACGTGGTTGCCACCCTTATAGGAAAATCACAAAAGCAACTTCGGGTTGGGTTGTGAGTTTAAGCACACAGGTTCAACGTGATGTTGCACAAAGCAAACTGCTTAAATACATTAATCCAGATTGGATTGAAGATGTTGTTATGTTATCTGGCAGAAAAGATAGTTACGAAAACGGCATAATTGATTACATTTTAATTAAAAATGTGTTTGGCACTGTCAGCAAAATTGGCTTTAAAAGTTGCGACCAAGGGCGTGAAAAATTTCAAGGTACAAGCCTTGATTATGTGTGGTTTGATGAAGAACCGCCATATGACATTTATCAAGAGTGTCGCATGCGTGTTTTGGACACTGACGGAGATATATTTGCCACAATGACACCGCTTAAAGGTATGACTTATGTGTATGACGAAATTTATTTAAACAAATTTAACGATCCAAATGTATGGTGTGAATTTATATCTTGGCAAGATAATCCATATATCAGCAAACAGGCAATTGAAGCGATGCAAGCGGGTATGTCGCAAGACGAATTGCGTTCACGTGAGTTTGGGCAGTTTGTTGATGTTGGAGGTAGAGTTTACCCTGAATTTGATGAAAATGTTAATGTTATAGAACCTTTTGATATTCCGTTTGATTGGCAAGATAAATTGTCAATAGATCCAGGGCTTAAAAATCCATTATCTTGCCATTGGTATGCAGTGGATTATGACGGCAATGTTTATGTGGTGGCGGAGCATTATGACCGTGATAAAGATATATCATATCACAGCGAACGCATACACCAAATTTGCGAGCAACTGCATTGGCACAGAAATTCAAATGGTATGATTGAAGCCTTGATTGATAGTGCAGCAAACCAAACAACTTTGGCTTCACGCAAAAGCGTTGCAGACTTATTTTATGACTATGGAGTGCTGGTTAACACCAATGTGAATAAAGATGTTTTCAGTGGCATTCAGCGTGTTAAAGCATATTTAAAAAACAGTTTAGGGCAGACCCGCTTGTTTATATTCAACACTTGCACAAATATGATAAGAGAAATTAAAGGCTACCGTTGGGGCAAAGGTGATAGCCCTGTTAAAGTTGATGACCACAGCATGGACGAGCTTAGATATTACATTATGTCCCGCCCTGAAAACAAACCACCAAAGCAGGAGCAAAGCGAAATTGCACGTGAAAAGGAGAGATTGATAAAGTTGATGAAAAGAAGGTGAGCCTATGCAAAATTTGCTTGATGCAACAACAATAAAGGCAATCAAACAATGTGTTTCTGGTTTGGTTGTGTGTGAAACAACAAGCGAATATCTGCTTGATGAAGACACTGGTAAAATGAAACTGGTTAAGCAGAAAAAGGTTGAAAAAAGCATACCGCCAAACACAGATATTATCAAATTGTTGTATCAAAAAACCGAAGATAAAACAAATTTTGAAAAATACACTGACGAAGAATTAGAACAAACCAAACAAAAACTTTTAAAACAGTTAAAGGAGAAGTCAAATGACAGTGCAACCAGCAAAAATAAGGGTTAAATGTGATGCAAGTGGCTGCAAAAACAAATGTGATTATGTGATTGTTAACAAAAAATTTGTTTTTGACGGCAATGTGTATCTTTGTGCAGACTGTTTAAACAGACTGTACGGTGAAATTGGCAAATATGTTAAACCTAAAAATGTTAAACCATTGTATAAGAAAGGGGGATTAGATGAAAATTAACAAATTGGTTGAAGAAGTTGTAAACGATTATAATTCACGCCGAGAAGCACGCAAAAGTTTGGAAATGCAGTGGCAGTTGAACATCAATTTTATGATGGGCAATCAATATAGTTACATTGCTTCAAATGGCAGCGTAAGAGAAGATGAAAAGCAATATTTTTGGCAAGAAAAAGAAGTTTTTAATCATATTGCACCAATTGTTGAAACACGTATTTCAAAAATCGCTTCAAGCACACCTAGTGTAACTGTTGTGCCAGCAAGCATGGACGAAGCAGACTTTGAAAGTGCAAAACTTAGCAAGCAAATTTTATCATCAGTTGCCAACCGCTTGAACCTTGTTGATATTGAAAAAACAGCAACCACATGGAGCGAATTGTGTGGCACGGCTTTTTATAAGGTTTTATGGAACACAGACTCTGGCAAAATGGTTGCCACTGACGAGCTTGGACACAGTATAAAAGAAGGCGATGTCCAAGTTGAAGTGGTTTCACCTTTTGAAATTTTTCCAGATAACTTATCTTGTGAAAGGCTTGAAGATATGAAGTCTATTATCCACGCAAGGGCAGTTGATGTTGACCAAGTACGCAGTTTGTGGGGCGTTGATGTTGATGCCGAAGACGTTTGTGCTTTCACATTAGATAACACTGCAAATAATTTAGGTGGACTTGGCTATAACGCACATATAAATAAGGTTGCCAATGTGGAACTAGGGCATCATTGTGTTGTGATTGAAAGGTATGTTAGACCAAGCAAAAACTTGCCAAACGGCAGGCTTACAGTTGTTGCTGGCGGTAAGTTGTTATTTGACGGAGATTTGCCATATATTAATGACGAACTTGAAGGTAGAACTTTC
Organism: uncultured Clostridia bacterium; assembly: GCA_934725795.1. Classification (GTDB taxonomy): domain Bacteria; phylum Bacillota; class Clostridia; order Christensenellales; family UBA1242; genus Onthoplasma. Next base: position 6,288 of record CAKVCF010000017.1, read on the forward strand.
CCGTTTGTTAAACAAATATCTAACTATATGCCAGGCAGCTTCTTTGGTGTGAGTGTGGTTGATAGGCTTATTCCGTTGCAACGTGCTTATAACGCTGTTCGCAATCGTAAACATGAATATTTTAACCGCACAGTTATGAACGTACTTGCAGTTGAAGATGGCAGTGTTGATACTGATGCACTTGAAATTGAAGGTCTAAGCCCTGGTAAAGTGCTTGTGTATAGACAAGGCAGCAAAATGCCAGAAATAATGCAAAATCCAAAATCTGTGATTGATTTTGATGCGGAAGAAGAACGCCTGTTGGACGAATTTAAAACGATCTCTGGCGTAAGTGATATGATGTCTAAATCTATTGCGCAATACACAAATATGTCTGGTGTGGCACTTGAATTGCTTGCTGAACAAGATTCAACAAGGCTTTCAACAGCTATTGACAGCACAAAACTTGCAATTAAAACAGTTGCCAAATATATTTTAAGGCTTTATAAACAATATGCAGTTTTGCCACGCCTTTTAAAAATAAGTGGCAACGGTGGAACGGTTGAAATGCATTATTGGAATCAAAATGAAATTTGCAGTGATGATGTTGTTTTTGACACTTCAACCAACACAAGTGATAGTTTAGCACAACGCAGAACAATGTTGTTTGACCTTATCAGCAAAGGCTTGTTATATGATCAGGACGGCAAATTCAGCCAAACTATGCGTAAAAAGTGTTTGGACTTGCTTGGCTTTGGCTTGTGGGAAAACAGTGTTGATATGTGTGAATTGCAAATTAATCACGCAAGGGAAGAGAATTTAGAGTTTGCAAAATTGAACAAGCCTGAAATTATGCCTATTGATGACCACCAACTTCATATTGACCAACACATAGCATTTATTCTTTCAGGTGAGTTAAAAGATAATCCAAATAAAAACCAAATTGAACAAAATTTGTTGTTGCATATTGAAGAACACAAAAATCTTTTAAATAAATCAAAACAAAAAGAAGAACAAGTTAAAGGAGAGTAATATGGAAGAATTGGAACAACCTAACGAATCACAAGAAACAAACTTAGGCTCCAAACAAGAGTTTGGTAAATTTAAAGATGCAGAAAGTTTGCTTAAGGCATACAACAATTTGCAGGCGGAATTTACCAAAAAAAGTCAACGCTTGGCAGACCTTGAAACACAAAATGAAACAGCTTTAAAGCAACAAAACCGTCAAGCGGAAATTGATAAAAAAGTGGAAGAGTTTGTAGCAAAATTTGACATTGTTAAACCTTTTAGCAGCGCACTGAAAGAAACTTTAACAAACACTGAAAATGCCAACCTTGCAGAAGAAAGTGTTAAGATGATTGCCAAGAACTACAAACGTGCTGAAGACTATGCTAATGATAGCGAATTTTTGAATAATTATATTTTTTCCAACACTGAAATCAAAGATAAAATCATCAAAGATTATTTAGGGAAAATAACTCAAACTTCGCCAATCAAAATGGAAGGCAACGGCAACATACTTTTATCAAAACCAAGTGTGCCAACCACTATTGCAGAAGCAGGCAAGTTGGCAAAAACAATTATTAAGCAAAAATAAATTTTAACAAAAATATTTTCTGCTTAAATAATTAAAAAATATAATTTATAAAAACATACAAATGTGTATTTTAAGTGTTTTTAATTAAATTTTTACAAAAAATAATTAATTTTAATTATTATTTCAAATTTAATTTTATTTAATTTTAAAAAATATTTTGTGGTTATTTTAAAAAATTATCTATATTAAAAAAATTGATTATTGAAAATTGCAAACTAATTTAATGTTTGAATAAAAAATAAATTAATTTTTCAACACAAAAAAACAAAGATTTTCAATGCAATATTTTGATTAAAAAAACAAAAAAAATAAGGAGAAAATATGATTGATTTAACAACTGCGCAAAACGCGCTTAAAGATGCATATTTGGTTGCTGCTTGCAATCAATTAAACACAAAAGCTAATCCATTGCTTGCAAAAATCAAACAATCTTCAAGTGATGTTTATGGCAAAAATATTATCAAAATGGCACCTGTTGGATTGAATGGCGGTGTTGGTGCAGGCAGTGAAACAGGCAGCCTTCCAACAGCAAAAGAAAACAGTTATGTGCAATTTAAAACCACACTCAAAAACCTTTATGGCACAATTGAAATCAGTGATAAAGCAATCCGTGCAAGTGCAAACAGCAATGGTGCATTTGTGGACCTTTTAAATGCTGAAATGGAAGGTTTGCTTGAAGCATCAAAATTCAACCTTGGCCGTATGCTTTATGGTGATGGCTCTGGTGCTGTTGGCACAGTAACAGCATATGCTTCTGGTGTGGCAACAATGTCAAGTGTTAAAAACCTTATGGAAGGTATGGTTGTTGATACATACACTGGCACAACAAAAGATAATTCTGGTTTACGTATTGCATATGTTGACCGTGTTAACAAAAAAGTATCTTTTACCACAACTCCAACAACTGACCTTGCTGCAAATGACGTGCTTTATGTTCAAGGCAGCAAAGACCAAGAAATCACAGGTTTAGGTGCAATTTTTGGCACAGGCGATACACTTTATGGTTTAAATCGTGCTGCAAACAAATGGTTAACTCCATACAAAAGTGCAACAGAACAAGAAATCAGTGATGGTATTTTGCAAACTGCTGTTGACTTTTTGGAAGAAAATGCTGGTTCTAACATTGACTTTATTACTTGTGGTGCTGGCGTTAAACGTGCTTATCAAGAATACCTTGGTTGCTATCGCCGCAATATTGATGTAACAGTGCTTGAAGGTGGCTATCGCGCAATCAGTTTCAATGGCATTCC
>CAKVCF010000018.1 GCA_934725795.1 uncultured Clostridia bacterium
GTTCGGTTAAATATTTAAGCATATCCTCGCTTTGTTCATAACCACCCATAATTGGGCTAACTTCGGTTTCAACATCCACACGCATAATGTGCAAACTTGGTGCTTGTGCTTTAAGTTTAACGCCACATTTATTGCCTTGACGCATAATTTCTGGCTCTTTAAGCTCCATTTCGCTCATTGTTGGCACAACCACGCCGTAGCCAGTTTCTTCAACTTGCTTTAATGCTTCACTGATTTTGTCAAACTTGCGTTTAGCATAAGTTAAATCTTTAAGTGAATTTACAAGTTCATAATCATCTTTAATCTCTGTGCCACATTGTTCGCTAAGCACGCGATAGAATAAGCCGTCCTTTGGCACAACTTCAAAAGTGATAGAGCCTTCACCCATTTGCACTTCGTTGTTCAAAATAGGTTCAAAAGCCTCACTGGTTTCAAACAACACTTTGCTTGGATTGTAGTTGCCAATTTTATCAACATCATCAATAGCTGCGGTTACATTATCTAAAATTTCTTTGATTGTTGGATTATCAATTGGCAATGGTTTAAGCCACCTTGGCATTTTTATATTAACCACTTCAAGTGGAAATTCTTTTAAAATTTCAGCCATAATTTTATCAACATCTTCCTTTTCTAAATTATTAACATTTATTGGCAAAACTGGTGTTTGATATTCTTTTGCCAAGTCAAGTGCAAGTTTGTTCACTTGCGCATTTGTTGGATTAGCCGTGTTAAGCACAACAACAAAAGGCTTGCCAGTTGCTTTAAGCTGAGCCACTGTGCGTTTTTCAGCATCAACAAAATTTGCACGTGGAATATCACCAAAACTGCCGTCTGTTGTTAAAGCAATTGCAATTGTTGAATGTTCATTAATCACCTTTTCAGTGCCTATGCTTGCTGCTTGTGCAAATGGAATTGCTTGTTCAGTCCAAGGGGTTTTAACATATCGCGGTTTATCGCCGTCAGTTGCACCAACTGCACCATCAACCATAAAGCCAACAGAGTCAATCAATCTAACTGAAAATGTTGTGTTATTGATTTTAACTTTAACCGCTTCCGCTGGCACAAATTGTGGTTTAGTTGTCATCACCATTGCACCTGCACTAGCCTGTGGCATTTCGTCCACAGCACGTTCTCTATCGTGTTTGTTTGTTATGTTGCCCACAACAAAATTTTGCATAAATTTTTGAATAAATGTAGATTTTCCACACCTCACTGGCCCAACAACACCTATGTAAACATTGCCATCGGTGCGTTTTGCAATGTCGGTATAGATGTTAGCAATTTTTTCCATTTTTCTCCTCCATACCCTAACTTATGTGTTGGCACATAGGTTTAGAACTTTTGAAGAAATTTTATTTTAAGCAAATTTAATATGTCTTTTTTTAAATTAAATTTCATTATAAATAGCACATATATTTATTCACTTTATATAAGCATTAAGCCAAACAAAACCACAATACAAAAGAAAATAATAAGCACACATATTTTAGCCCAATTATTCCATGTTGATTTTTGTTAGATTTTGTCAATTAAAAAAGAAAACCCCATTGACAAGTTGGTATTATCTGGTATAATGCAATAACTGAAAAGTTTAAGGAGTTTTTATGAAATTTTATGTAAACTGTGATTATGAAAAATTGCAAGACAAAACCGCTACGCGTGAACCAATGTTTAGACGCGACAACAAAAAAATGCCTTACGATCGCGTAAGACTTGTGCAAGAAACAGGTAAATATTCAAGCAAACAAAGCGACAAAAACCGTGTAATTTCACTTGCTCAACGCCGCCGCAACAAGGCAAAAGAACAAGAACTTGCTGACTTAATTGCAGAAGAACAACAAATCATTGAAGAAGATTTCATCATTGATTAACTTTTCAAGATTAAAAAAAAAGCACTCAACTGAGTGCTTTTTTGCTGCATTTTTTGTGTATAACTAAAATCAAAAGTTAATTTTTGGCCTTATCGCCTAAATTAAACGCTTTCAATATTTCGTCCAAACTCATTGTTGGATGCAACGCTTCAATAAGTAATTTGCCGCCAAGGCTTTACAAATTGTTTCAATTCCGCTGTTTAATTTTTGGCCTTATCGCCTAAATTAAACGCTTTTAATATTTCATCTAAACTCATTGTTGGATGCAACGCTTCATTGAAGTCGAAGCCAGAACTTGACGCATTGTTGATTAAATTATCGGTTGGCCCTCCGCGTTTAATATCGCCACCTTCGTCCTTTTTAGTGTCCATTGCCTGAATGATATTGTGTAAAAGTTTTTTGATAGGGTCGTCAACCACTGTTTGTTTTTTAATATCAACGCTTACGCCGTCAATATTGTTATCTTTAAGCCCTTCATAGACCAAATTTTTAAACTTTTCACTCATATCTTTCAACTTCATATCTTGTTTAAGTTCAGGGTAACGAGAATAAAGTTCGTTTACAATTTGTTCCATTCTAAGATACATCAATCGGCTGCGTTGAATATCAAGTGAATACAACTTTTTGCGTGATTGTTCCAGTTGATTTGCATGCTCCATGCTGGCAATAATTGCACTTGAAATTGACTGTTCTTTTGCCTTAAATTCGTCTATCACAACTTTTTGCCTTGCATTGATTTGTTGCAATTCTCTAACCTTTGCTTCCAAGGCTGCAATGCGGGCATTAAGTTCGTTAGTTCTGTCCATTTTTATTTCTCCTTTTTGCCAAAATAAGGTTGATTGTGAAATAGCCTATAAACCACACAACCAAAAGCACAATCATAAGCCACAACACAATTAAATGTTGAACAAATAATAGCACAATCAAACCAAAACCTAAAAACAAAATAAATAATTTTATTTGCAATTTATCTTTAAAATATATGGCAGTAACCAAACTTGCAAGCGCAAAAGCAAACAAATAATAAGGCCAAAATTGGTTGATGTCCCAATTCCACAATTTGTCGCCAATCTTTGATAAAATGTTAAGTACCCCACCTAAAAGCGACACAATTCCAATATATAAACTGCTGTCCATTTTAAATGAAAAGCCACGGATAATAAGCAACAAGCCAATCAAAATCAAAGATGCTGGAAAACTATACGTAAAAAAGTTTATATCCACTGGCAGCGGCAAAAAATCCAAGATAAAACAAATCACGTTAACTATCAAAAGAGTGAAATATAAAATTTTAGACTTTTTCCCCATTTCCTTTCCTTTTCCTTATCAAATTACAAATTAATATTGCCACACCGATAACCAAAATAATCACGCTTATCAGTTGAGAAACACGTATTCCAGAATTGCCAATATAAAGTGAATCGCCACGCAAACCTTCAATTAGCCCACGCCCTAAGCCATACCAAACTAAATAAAGCCCAAAGTTTGTTCCGTTTAGTTTTGCTTTGTCAATCACACGCAAAAGTATAAACATGCCAATCAAATTCCACAAACTTTCGTAAAAGAAAGTTGCATAGTGCCACTCGCCGTCATGAATAATGCTAATAGGAAAAATTTTAAGCCCTTCAATCATAACTTCTGCACCATAGCAGCAATGGCCAAAATAGCAACCTATTCTGCCAATGGCTTGCCCTAAAGCAACGCCAACAACCACAATGTCTGCCAAAGCCAAAAAGTTCTTTTTAAATATCAAACAATAAAGTACAACACCAATTGCACCGCCAATGATTGCGCCATAAACAGCAATGCCGCCGTCCCATATACGCCAAAATTCAGCAAAGGTGTAGTTATGTGTATAAAACATACAGTAATAAATACGTGCCCCTAAAATTGCAAGTGGAAACACGAATAATGCAAGCACCCAAATATCGTCATTTTTAAACCCACGTTTTTTAGCAATACGTGCAGCAAGCAAAAGCCCAAAAAGCATACCAAGTGCCACAAGTATGCCGTAAAAAGTAATTCTAAAACTGCCGATGTTAAAACCTTCTGGGGGGTCTAATAACCATTTCATACCTTATAATTATATCAAAAGCCAGCCAAAAAGCAAGCAAATTGCCAGCCAGTAAGCAATAGTGCAAAAAATTGCAAACTTATCTATTTTTGCCTAAATTCCTTCATTATAGGTTAAATCAATACCAGTCTTTTCTTATCTTTTAACACTTAAAGCCACATTAACAAAATGCCCGCCACCACACATTATTCGCAAAGCACTGATGCTTAAACATTTCAAAAAGCCACTATCGTTAACATTTAAATTTAAAATTTAGATAAACAAAATCACACACGCAAACATAAATGTTAATATGAAATATTTTGGTACAGATGGCATCCGCGGTATAGTAGGTGAAAAATTAAATGAACAACTGATAAAAAAACTTGGCAAAGCCTTGGTTAGGTTTTATAAAACGCACAATTTGCCAACTAAACTGATTGTTGGTAACGACACACGCAAAAGCAGCGATTATATTCTTGCTGTATTACAAACCATTTTGCTTAAAGGCGGAATTGAAGTGCATAATATAGGCACATGTTCAAGCCCCTGCTTGGCTTTTTTAACACGCAAGCATAGATTTCCGCTTGGCCTTATGATTTCCGCTTCACATAATCCAAAAGAATATAACGGACTTAAATTTTTCAATATTAATGGCGAAAAGGTGGCGGACAGTTTTGAACAAGAAATTGAAACTTATATTGATAAACCTTATAAATTGCCAGCCAGTGGATTTGCTGTTAGCAAAAATGCAGTCGCATTAAAAGCCGACTATGTTGCAATGTTAAAAAGCCTTAAAAAGGTTGAATACCCTTGCATTTTAGATTGTTCCTCAGGTGGTTCAAGTGAAATTGCAAGGCAAGTTTTTGGCAGCACAAAAATAATAAATGCTAACCCTAATGGCGAAAACATAAACGTTGATGCTGGCTGCACACACATTGAAGGCTTAGCAACTCAGTGCCAACAAAAAGGCCTGATTGGTTTTGCTTTTGATGGCGATGCAGACCGCGTTATGGCAGTTGATAAAACAGGTAATGTTTTGGACGGCGACAAAATTTTATATATCTTAAGCAAATTTTATTTAAAATCTGGTCAAAGCGTGGTTTGCACAATTAATACAAATTCAGGCCTAGCAGAAGCAATCAGCAAACACAATTTAACCCTTGTGCGTGCCAATGTTGGTGATAAATGTGTATATGAACAAATGTTAAAATATCACTCCATGCTTGGCGGTGAAGAGTCAGGACATATCATAATAAAAAAACATACCAACACTGGTGATGGCATTTTAACCGCAATATGTTTAATGAATATTTTGCACCTAACAGGGCTCAATTTTGCGGATTTGCTGGCTGGTTACACTGCGTTTGCCACTGCAAAACAAAACATAAAATTAGCAAAACCTTTTTCAACAACTCAGGATATAAAATTGCTGATTGATAAATACACTTCTGCTGGCGCCCGCATTGTTATTCGTCCAAGCGGAACTGAACCAGTTTTACGCCTGCTTGTTGAGCATAAAGACAACAAAACCGCCACACAAATGCTTGAAAAGCTTGTTTACAACGTAAAATTGCAACAACAATAACACTTTAATCTTTTAAAAATCAATGCAAAAACAACAACCTTATTACGTTTAAATCCAATTGATAACTAACAAATTTTATTAACCCATTAATATTAATTTGGCGTTTAAATTTATGTATGTTATAATGTTTATATGGATTACGTTTTAGATAAAAGTTGGAGCAATGCCCTTGCCCCAAGGTTTGATAAAGAATATAAACAACACTTGTTCAGTTGGCTTAACAGTGAATATGCCAACAAAACAGTTTACCCACCAAAGGCGGAAGTTTTTAACGCTCTCAACCTTGTGCCTATCAATCAGGTTAAAGTGGTTATCATAGGTCAAGACCCCTATCACACAGAAGGTCAAGCGCACGGATTGGCTTTTAGTTGCCATAACGGCACGCCACAACCAAGCCTGAAAAACATTTTTAAAGAAATTCACGATGATTTAGGCCTTACAATGAGCAATTGCACAGACTTAACCGCATGGGCACGCCAAGGCGTGGTGCTTTTAAACACAAGCCTTACAGTTATTGCGCACCAACCAGCCAGCCATGCTAATGAATTGTGGCACACTTTTACAAAGCAAGTTATTGAAATTTTAAATGAACAAAATCAACCAATCGTATTCATGCTCTGGGGCAACCATGCAAAAAGTTTTTTGCCAATGTTAAACAATCCAAATCACCTTGTTTTGCAGGCTGCACATCCCAGCCCCTTTTCTGCATATAACGGATTTTTTGGCTGCAAACATTTCAGCAAATGCAATCAATTTTTAGTTGCAAACGGCGTCAGCCCTATCAATTGGCAAATATAAAATTTAATCTAATTTGATTGACAATCTTAATCCTATTATATATAATAAAGGCATTATGAGTTTACTATCATTTATCTTTGCAATTATTATCAGCAAAATTATTCTACCTATCAAGTTGTAGAAAGCGTTTTGCTGTTTAAAATGTCAGCCTAACGCTGGCATTTTTTTAAAATTAAGGCAAATCAATGTGGAATAAAAACAGTTTAAAAAATTTTAATAAATAAGTCTAAATGAAAATTAGAGTTTTTGACAAGGAAAAAGGAGATTATATGAAAAAAGAACAAGGCAATTTAAACTACGTTGCAATGGAAGAAGAAGTTTTAAACTTTTGGCAATATAATGATATATTTGGCAAGTTAAAAGCAAAAAACAAGCAAACTGGCAAATATTATGCAACTCTTGACGGCCCTATCACAGCCAACTATATTATGGGTTTGCACCACGCTTACAACCGCACTTTTAAAGACGCTATGATTAAGTTTGCTGCCCTTGAAGGTTGCGACCAACACTATCAAAACGGCTTTGACGCACACGGTTTGCCAGTTGAATTGCGTGTTGAACGTGAACTTGGCCTTAACAGCAAAAAAGAAATTGAACAATACGGCATTGGCAAATTTGTTAGTCAATGTATGCAAACTGTGGACAAATATTCTGCAATGCAAACTCAAAGTTCAATTCGCCTTGGTCAATGGATGAATTGGGACGATAGTTATTACACAAACAGCGATAACAACATCACCACAATTTGGTATTTCTTGAAAAAGTGTCAAGAAAAGGGCTACATTGCAAACAGCCACCGCATTATGCGTTGGTGCACACGTTGCGGAACAAGTTTAAGCGACCACGAAATGAGCGATGCAGACGCATACCAAAACGACACTTGCCTTGCAATCTTCTTTAAATGTCCTATTAAAAACAGCAACAACGATATTTTGGTGTGGACAACCACCCCTTGGACATTAACTGCCAACGTTGCAGTTGCTGTTAACCCTGAATTTGACTATAACATTGTTAAAGTTAAATCACAAAGCCGCAACATTATTGTTTGCGCTGACCTTATGAAAGTGCTTAAAGACGATGTTGTTGAAGTTGTTAAAACTGTTAAAGGTGCTGAATTGGTAGGTTCAACATATGAAACTTGCTTCCCTGACCTTAGCGAACAACAATTTGAACATAAAATTGTGGCTTGGAACGAGGTTGAAAAAACCGAAGGCACAGGTGCTGTTCACATTGCCCCAGGCTGTGGTGATGCGGACTTTGAACTTGGCAAAAGTTTAGGTTTAAAACAAATTTGTCCTATCAATGAGTCTGGCATATATTATGATAATTTTGGCGTATTTGCTGGCAAAAACGCAAATTGCGATGAAACACGTGATTTTGTGTTTGAATTGATGAAACAAAATGGAAAACTTTATTATACACATAAATACACACACAGTTACCCACACTGTTGGAGATGTAAAAATCCACTTTTGTTCCGTTTGGTGGACCAATGGGTTATCAAAATGGACGAATTGCGTCCACAATTGATTGCAGCAATTGAACCAGTGCAGTTCCAACCAGACTTTATGAAAAAGCGTATGTTGGACTGGCTTAACAATATGGGCGACTGGGCAATTTCACGCTCTCGTTATTATGGCTTACCATTGCCTTTCTACCCTTGTGAACATTGTGGCAAATTGACAGTTGTTGGCAGTTTGGAAGAATTTGAACGCCTTTCAAGCAAACAAGAAGTGGAAGCATTGCCACACTTGCACCGCCCTTATATTGACGATATTAAAATCACATGTCCGCACTGCGGCCACAAGGTTAGCCGTATCAAAGAAGTTGGCGACTGCTGGCTTGACGCTGGTATTACACCTTTCAGCACAAAACATTATTTTGACGATAAATCTTTCTTTGAAAAGAATTTTCCAATAGAGTGCGTGATTGAAGGTAAAGAGCAAATTCGTTTGTGGTTCTATAGTTTGCTTGTGATGAGCGTTGTTTTAACAGGCAAAGCACCTTACAACAAAATAGCAACCACACCTATGTTGTTAGACCAAGAAGGCAAAAAGCTTTCAAAATCAAGCCCTAACAATATTCCGCTTGACACTGCATTTAAAGAAATCGGCGCAGATATTATACGTTACAACTTTGTTGCCACTCCACTTATCAATGATGTTAAGTTTGGTCGTGACACTTGTGATGAAGTCAAACGTAAATTGATTGGTCTTTGGAACGCATATATCTTCCTTAACACCTACGCTTGTTTAGATAAACCAGATTTAACAAACTTTAAGCCAGAAGAAAACAAATTAACTTTTATGGACAAATGGCTTATCAATCGTGTTAATGAATTTACGTTAAACGCTGAAAACTGCTATAAAGGGCAAGATTTTGGTGGCGTAAGTAAAGACTTTGAAGTTTTAGTTGACGAACTTACCAACTGGTATATTCGTAATAACCGCCGCAGATTTTATAAAAGTGAAAATAATATTGACACAACCAACGCATATTTCTGCCTTAACTATGCACTCAAAAATATTGCAATGGCAATGTTCCCTATTGTTCCATTTATCAGTGAATATATTTGGCAAAATGCTGTGCGTGAATTAGATAAAAACGCAACCGAAAGTGTGGCTTTAAACGGCTTTAAAGTTGCTGAATTTAAAGTTGCCGATTGTGGTTACACTGCAAAAACTGATATCGTACGCAACATCTTCACAATGGCAAGCAAACTTAGAAACGAAAATCAAATCAAAGTTAAACAACCACTTAAAACAATGTATATCAA
>CAKVCF010000019.1 GCA_934725795.1 uncultured Clostridia bacterium
GCGCCAATAGCTCAGCTGGATAGAGCATCGCCCTTCTAAGGCGGGGGTCGGGGGTTCGAACCCCTCTTGGCGCACCAAAAAAACACAAGTTAAAAGGCTTGTGCTTTTTGTTTGTATTTTTAAGAAATTTTAATTATTTTTTGTAAATTATTAGTATCCATATATCTCATTTTTATACAAACAAGCAAAAAGCTGATATACATAATAAATTCTTTTACCAAAAAAAATAGGCGTTAATAGCCTATTCTTTTAATTTTAATTGTTTTCGTCTGTTTCAGGGTCTTTATTTATGAACAAAATACCAAGAGTTCCTGGACCACAGTGTGAACTGATTGTTGAACTTGCGTTAACATCATAGACTTGTTTGAAGCCATATTCACGCAAACGGTCGCAAATTGAAGAACTGATTGCCATCGGGCTGCTGTGTGTTACAAACGCAACTGACAAATCTGGATTTGATTTTTTAAGTATGTCTTCAACATACTTTTTAAGGCAACCATTTATACCACCCATATATTTTTTTGTAACTTTCATTTCACCATTGATAACTGAAATTTGTGGTTTAAGCATCAAAATTGTTGCACCAATAAGTGCCAATGAACTGCATCTGCCACCCTTATACAGATATTTGAGAGTGTCAACCAAAAAACTTGCTTGCACATTTGGACGAAGAGCATTTATTGCTTCCACAATCTCTGCTGGTTGTTTGCCCTCTTTTACCATTTCAACACATTTAAGTGTAAGCAAAGCAATACCTGATGAAAGCGACATACTGTCAATCAAATAAACGTTAGACATATCTTCAGCCGCATGGCAAGCGTTTGCAAATGCAGATGTCATTTTATCTGACAAACCGATGTGGATTACTGCATCATAATTTTTTAAAATATCTGTGAAATATTCTTTAAACATTTCTGCACTAGGTGCACCTGTTTTTGGCAAGATACCCTTTTCTTTAACAAAAGCAAACAAATCTTGGCTTGAAACATCCACGCCATCACGGAACTCTTGTTCCCCCATTGTTACAAAATAAGGCATGCAAAAAATGCCATTTTGTTCAATAATTTCTTTTGGTAAATCGCACGCACTGTCGATTGAAATTGCAATTTTCATAATAAAACTCACCTTTATTTTTACTACTAAAATATTAAACGCATCAAAACTTGATTTAATGCAACATATTCAAAATTAAGTTTTTTAAATCTAAAATAGTTTAAACACTTAGTTTGACAAATAGATTTTATATAAGCTTATTAAACCTTTTTAATGTGGACAACATTTGTTAATTTATTTAAGATTTCTATAAAAACTATTTTTAGTTTACCATATTATTTTTAATTAGTCAAACATTATTGCCAGATAACAATCGTTTTGATTTGCAAAAAATAAAAATTGTCTATTATTTGGTTTTTAATGCGCAATAAATTGCAAAAATCAACTTCTTTTTCCAACACAAAAACGGCTAGACAAGTAAATTAACTATAAACAAAGTTTTGGTTTGCTTTAAGTTAAATTTTGTGATAAAATATTTATGATGAAAATTGAGAAATATCTTGAAGACTATAAAGAATTAAAAAATAAAACCATACTCATAACTGGTGCAGCTGGTGGCATTGGAAGCCAAGTTGCGGACCATTTTGCATATCTTGGTGCAAACCTTATTTTTGCCAACCGAAATATAGAAAAAGCTGAAAAACTTGCAGCACAAATTAAAGAAAAATACCAAGATGTTAGTATTAAAATCATGCCGCTTGATTTATGCTTAACTGAATCTGTTACTGCTTTTTTAAAGCAAGTTCAAGACATACATGTTGATATTTTTATTCATAATGCAGGCATATATAATGTTCCAAGGCAAACCACAGACTTAGGCTTTGACAACATTTATCAAACAAACTGCCTTATGCCTTACCTGATTTGTAAAAGGCTTATGCCATGGTTTAGCCAAAACAACACAAAGGTGATATATATGGGCAGCATTGCCTATAATTATAGCAAGATTAATCCTACTGATGTACAATTTTTGCACAACAATAAGGTTAATAAAATTTATGGCAACAGCAAACGTGTGGCAATGTGCGCCTTGCTTGACCTGTTTAAGCAAAACCCTGATATGCACTTCTCTATTGCTCACCCTGGGCTTACGCTCACACAAATGACAAATCATTATCCAAAAGGATTTAATTGGCTGGTGAAAGCAGCATTAAAAATTGCTTGTCCGCCACCTAAAAATGCAGGTTTATCGCTGATTTATGCCAGCGCACACAACACAACTGATACTCAATGGATTGGTCCAAGAATATGCAATATTTGGGGCAAACCAAAATGCTGTAAACTTGTGTTGCCTGAGCATGAACGCCGTTTTGCTTTTGCCGAACTTGAAAGGCAGGATGCCAACTTGCAAGGCAAGATTTAGAGTAAATATATAAAATGCAACGATAGAAAAAAATTTATAATAATTTTACCTAATAAAATACAGTTATTTTAATTTACTTAATAAAGCTTATTAATGTTAACAAAATGTTTAAGCGCAAAAAATGTGTGCTTAAACATTTTTAATTTGGTTTTATTTTGAGTATAATTATTTTAACAATAGACAAACTTATGCGTTGATTTATTTTAGCTTTAAGTTTTAGTTGCAATATACTTATTGACTTAAACACACTAAATCCGCATTAATTAGAAGTCTAAAATTTGTGCAAACTTTTAGCATTGGTTTGCTTTTAAGGGGTAAAAATGAAAGAAAATTATTTATCAAAAGAATATATGCAAAGTTTGGATGCATACTGGCGTGCTGCAAACTATTTATCTGTTGCTCAGCTTTACTTGCTTGATAATCCGCTTATGCGTGAACACGAATTGTGTTTAGCCGATGTAAAACACAAACTGGTTGGCCATTGGGGCACTGTGCCTGGACAAAATTTTGTTTATGCTCATTGCAACAGGGTTATTAACAAATATAACCTTGATATGATTTTATTATCAGGCCCTGGTCATGGTGGCAATTTTTTAACATCAAACTGCTATCTGGAAGGCACTTACACAGAATTCTACCCTAACATAGATTTTTCACACGATGGTATGAAAATGTTTTGCAAACAATTCTCTTTCCCTGGTGGAATAGGCTCTCATTGCGTGCCTGAAACACCTGGCTCAATGCACGAAGGTGGCGAACTTGGTTATTCTCTTGCACATGCATTTGGGGCAGTTATGGACAATCCAAATTTAATAGCAACTGTAATTGTTGGTGATGGTGAAGCTGAAACTGGTCCACTTGCAACCGCATGGCATGGTAACAAATTTATAAATCCAAAAATGGACGGTGCAGTTTTGCCTATTTTGCACCTTAACGGCTACAAAATCAACAATCCAACTGTGCTTTCAAGGTTACCAAAAAATCAACTTACTGCCCTTATGCAAGGTTATGGCTATGCGCCAATCTTTGTTGAAGGTGATGAACCAAACACAATGCACTTAAAAATGGCAAAAGCAATGGACAAAGCCATTGAAATGATTAAAACAATACAAAAAAATGCAGATAAATACGCTAACACTACTCCAACCTGGCCTATGATTATTTTACGCACTCCAAAGGGATGGACAGGGCCAAAACAAGTTAACGGCAAACAAATTGAAGGTTTGTGGCGTGCGCATCAAATTCCACTTGATATTAAAACTGAACAAGATTTGGCGATGCTTAAAAACTGGCTGAATAGTTATAAACCAGACGAATTGTTTGACGAAAATTATCGTCCTTATAAATACATTACCGATATTTTACCAAAAGGCAACAAACGTATGTGCTCTAGCCCTTACACCAATGGTGGTCTGTTGTTAAAAGACCTTAAAACCCCTAAGTTTGAAAAATATGCAGTTAAATTTAAAGGTCATGGCACAGTAAAAGCTCAAGACATGTTTGAACTTGGCGGTTATGTGCGTGATTTGTTGGCGATGAATAAAAATAACTACCGTATTTTCAGCCCTGATGAAAACAATTCAAACCGACTTTACAAAGTGTTTGAAGCCACAAACCGCAATTTTAATGCAAAAAAACTTGAAAGTGATGAGAATTTGGCAAATAATGGTCATGTTATGGACAGTTTCCTTAGCGAGCACATGTGCGAAGGCTGGCTGGAAGGTTATTTACTTACAGGCAGACACGGCATGTTTGATAGTTATGAAGCTTTTGTGCGTGTTGTTGACAGCATGATTGCTCAACACGCAAAATGGCTTAAAGCCTGCCAAAATATTGAATGGCGTGCACCTATAAGTTCACTTAACCTTGTGCTTACAAGCAATGTATGGCAACAAGACCACAATGGATTTACACACCAAGATCCTGGTTTGCTTGATATGATTGCAACAAAAAATAAAGATGTTGTGCGTGTATATTTACCTGCTGACGCAAACTGCTTGCTCTCCTGCTTTGACCACACGGCAAAAAGCAAAAACTATATCAACGTGATTGTTGCAAGCAAACATCCAACTTACCAATGGCTTAGCATGGACGAAGCAAAAACTCATTGCGAAAAAGGTATATCTGTTTGGGATTGGGCTTGCTTTGGCGACACAAAAAAACCAGATATTGTTATTGCAAGTTGTGGCTCTACTCCAACCATTGAAGCTTTGGCAGCAACAAAACTTCTTCACGAATATTTGCCAGATTTAAACATTAGGTTTGTTAATGTTGTGGACTTGATGAAACTTGTGTCAAACAACACTCACCCTCATGGTTTGACTGACAAAGAATATGATGCAATATTTACAAAAGACAAACCTATCATTTTCAACTTCCATGGTTATTCTCCACTCGTACACACCCTGACATATAATCGCCACAATCAAAACATTCACGTATCTGGTTATATGGAAGAAGGCACAATCACCACTGCTTTTGATATGCGTGTTAGAAATCATATTGACCGCTTCCATTTGGTGCTTAAAGCATTGAATTATCTTAACTTGGATAAGTCAGTTGAAACAAAAATCAAACGTGAAATGAACAATAAATTGAAACAACACACCGCTTATATTGATGAATATGGCGTTGATATGCCTGAAATTGAAAACTGGAATTGGAACGATTAAAATCATAAAAAGCTATAACAAATTTTAGTAAGCATTTGTTGAATATAAATTTGGTCTTGACAATTTATAGTTTAGGTGTATCATATTGTTAATAAAGGTGAATTATGGACAATGATTTGTGGATGAGAAACTATGTAAGGTTAACAAACTTTTTAAAAAATAATGGCAAATATCCTAACATAAACGCTAAGGATGAAAAGGAAAGGGCTTTGGCTGAATTTGTTAGGATCCAGCGCCATGAATATCAAAATAAAACTCTTGAAAGATATCGTGAAAAATTGTTAAATCATATCCAATTTTATTGGGGCTATGATAAAGTTAAAAATGATGATAGTTTAGAGAGTTGGCAAGAATATGAACAATCTTACATTCAAAAACTTATCAAATCAAACGGCACAAGATTTAAAAAGGACGGCATATACGAAACCAACAAAGTAAAAGATTGGGAACTTATGCAACGCAAACTTGAAAAAAATGGTGCGCTTGATACTGACAGAGAGTATGAACTTAACAAAATAGGTTTTTATTTTGATGACAACACCACTCCTAAACAACAAAAAAAAGCAATATGGTTTAAAAATTATAATTTGCTCATAAAATTGCTTACATTTGCTGATGGTGATTACAATAAAGTTAAAACCTTAACAAAATTTAAAGATATTGAAAATTGGTTTTATTTGCAAATCAAAGAAGAACAAAATGGTGCGTTGGAAGATGACAGACTATATTTGCTGAACAATATCAATTTCCCATTTGAAAGCATTTACGAAAAAGATTAAGCAACATGCTTAATCTTTTTTTTATCAAAAAACTAAATTTAAAACCACCAGCAACTTTAATTTTTTTAACATTATTTTGTTTACTGCGGCGCTAACAATGCCAATGGTCTTATAAATCACACTATTTCGTTACATTTTCAATTATTTCCACAATCTTTTGGCGGCCGTTTGTTGGCTTTTCTTCCTTATATCTTTGTGTGTATTGTTTTAAGTTTTTGTAAAAATTTTCAATTATGTCTTGCAACATATTTGGTGTTAAGTAAGCTTCGTGATGCAATTCTGCCACGCCATGTTCAACATAATATTGCGCATTTTGAACTTGGTCGCCACGGCTGGCTTTATTTTCAAGTGGCACTAAAATCATAGGTAATTTTTTAAAATAACATTCTGCCGTAACGCCTGCCCCAGCACGACCTACAACAAAATCAACTGTGTTATAAACGCTGTTCATATCTTCAACCATTTCAACCGCATTATAATTGCCAAAAGATGGCAAGTTTTTGTTGCCTTTGCCTGTGATGTGTATAACATTAAACTTTGTTTGCAAATCTTTTGCTGTGGCACACACAAGCTTGTTAAGACCTACCGCACCAAGTGAGCCACCAACAACCAAAATTGTTGGCAAATTTACACTTAAATGGATTTGTTGGTTGCCAATGGATTGACCATCCTTTATTTTTTTTGATTTATTTTCATATTCAGTGCTAAAAATCGGGCCAGTATACACCACTTTTTTGTTTTTTGCCGTTAGAGGTTCAAAATTAACGCACATTTTTGTGCAAGTTTTTAAAATAATTTTGTTAGCAAGGCCAAAAGAATAATCACTTTCATGCGCCACAACAGGTATTTTTAGCATCTTGGCAGCTATGCAAACAGGAAGCGCCACATAACCCCCCTTACTGAACACAACATCTGGACTAATTTCTTTTAACGCTTTTTTGGCCTTTATAATTGCCTTAATAAGCACAAAAGGTATTTTTAAATTTGCAAAAAATTTGCCGCGAATCAATTTTACCGCAGGTATTGTGTAATACTGTTCCACTTTGCTTTCAACCAAACGCTTTTCAATGCCTGTGCTGCCAATGTAAAAGCATTTATATTTTGTTGCTAAGGTTTTTAACTGTTCAATCAAATATAGATTTGGCATGGCATGTCCAAAAGTGCCACCACCTGTAAATACAATTTTTTTCATAACATATTTTATGTTTAATCTAGCAAATTTATAATGTTTATCTTATATTTGCCAAACCTTTTTTTGTTTGTATTTTAGGTTCGTTTTAAGGCTTTTTAATCAATTGCGGGTATTGACAGTTGCCAATTCCTCTGTTAGAATAAAACCATGATAAACAACAATATACAACATTCAATGAGTAAAATTAATTTTAATTCAGTGGAAGAATATTCACAATTTTTAACCAAATTAATGGCAACAATTGCCAGCAAAGGCGACTACAACATTTTAGTGCATCAAGTTGGTTCTCAACGCACATTTTTGTTTGACAATAAGCAAGAAAAAATTGAAGGCATAAAAAAATATGGTCTTAAGGTTTACCCTTATCCAACCCTTGCAGCAACAACTTGGTTTATGGGCAATGCCAAAACAATAGATATTAAAAAAATTTTAGACTATCAATTTGTTGAAAATGACGCAACAAACCAAACATTTATTTTTGCTTTGCCAAAATATATTTATGTTGATGGTGAAAAAGTTGAATATTCGAGCCTTGACGGTGAAGGTGTAAATTTGCTTAACAAAAACCTTACAAACAGGCTTGTTGAAGCGTATAAAAAAAGATATGAGTTTTTACCTATGCTACCATACACAAAACTTTGCCTTTGTGATGTGCTTGATTATATGCACATTCCTAATATCTTCTGCTTAGGTTTGCAATCAGTTGGTGATGATGAATACAGTTTTGAACTTAACACTCAACATTTTTGTTTTACAAACAACGCTGACAAAACTAAGATATTGCATAAATTGGAAATAGATACTAAAGCAGCTTATAAAAAATATGGCACAACAAACTTGCCAGATTTGATTGTTGAAGCCTTTATTGACAATGAGAAAAATAAAGATGTTTCAACTGATGATATAGACTAATCTATCTTATGTTTGGCTAAACTAGCGTTATAGATAGTATATCTTACAGCAAAAAAGCAGCACTTTGAATAGTGCCGCTTTTTTATTGTTTTTAGTGTTACATTATAATTTTTTCAATTTAAATATTTATTTTTTCCGCTTTTCGCAATAGTGTTTGTTCCAACAGATAAAAGATATGCTTTTATTTTTCCTTAGATTGTTTGTCTAACTGCTTAACAAAACATGAAAAGCACATGCTTTCGTAAGTTTCATCTCCGCCAATAACCACTTCATCGCCCGATAGCGTTATTTTACCGTCAACAAATCTCGCATTTACGTTTGCTTTTCTTCCGCATTTGCACACCGATTTAATTTCCATTAAACTATCTGCAATCTCAACCAAACGCTTGCTACCTTCAAACAATTTTGTTTTATAGTTGGTAAGCAACCCATAGCAAAGCACTGGCATTTTTATTGAAATCGTTTTAAGTTGGTCCACTTGCCTTTCTGTTAAAAATTGGCACTCGTCAACAATAATAACATTTTTTTCACCTTTGATTTTGTTTTCAACGCAATATTTAACAAAATCCAATGTTTTATCAAACTCAATGCATTCACTGCTAAGCCCTATACGACTATTCACAACAGCTTTGCCGTCAACAATTTTGCGGTTATCTGCCACTGGTTTAAAAAGATACACTTTAAACCCTTTTTGCTCATAATTAAATTTACACATTAATGCTTGTGCTGTTTTACTGCTACCCATTGCACCATATTTAAAATATAATTTTGACATTTTACACGTCCTTTGAATAATCCTACAACAAAACGCCAATTTTGTCAAATTTAAAATAATCATCTGCTCTAAAAAGCCACCATAAGGTTTTATACTAATAATAAGAGTTTTTTTAAACAAAAAAACTAGGCATAACCTAGTTTGATGGTGGACCGTCGGGGACTCGAACCACTGGCCAACTGATAACAAGATGAGAGTGAACATATCATTTATGAA
>CAKVCF010000020.1 GCA_934725795.1 uncultured Clostridia bacterium
TAACAAAGATATTCAAGTTTCACAAATTGCTATATAACTTAAAAATAAATTTAATAATCTTATGCAATTAGATGAAATTAAAAAATTTGGTAAAGAGAATAATGTGCCTATCAGTTTAGACGACACATTATCTTTTTTGCTTTCAACAATCAATCAAAATAATTGTAAACAAATTTTGGAAATTGGCACAGCAATAGGGTATAGTTCCATAGCAATGGCAACAAACACAAATTGTGAGCATATAGACACGGTTGAAATTGATGCTTCACGATACAATATTGCCGTTAAAAATATTACAGAAGCGCACCAGCAGAATAAAATCACACCATATTTGATTGATGCGATGGAATATCTTAAAACATGCACAAAAAAATATGATTTGATTTATTTAGACGGAGCAAAAAACCAATATGTTCACTATTTGCCATATTTAAAGCAAATTTTAAATCCAAACGTAATACTATTTGCTGACAATTTGTATTTTCATGGTATGGTGCTTGGCAAAACAAAGGTTACAACAGGTTGCCGTGCAATGATAAAATCTTTGCATCAGTACATTGCTGAAATCACAACCGATCCAACCCTAGATAGTTTGATTTATGAAATTGGCGATGGTGTTGGTATAACAAGAATTAAAGCCGTAAATCATGGCGAATTTCCAAAGCCTAAAAAATAATTGAAAAATTTTAAACAAAATATTATAATATTTTTAACTTGCAGTTTATGGTTATTACTATTTATAATTGTAAAAACATGGATTTTACTGGTTAAAAATTGCAGAGCTAATCAAGATTTGCATAAAGATCAAATCTTATTTGCAACAATAGAAAAACACAAAAGGAAAATTATATGGAATTGCTTGCACCCGCAGGGGATAAAGAAAAGTTAATAATGGCAGTTGAATACGGCGCTGATGCCGTTTATTTGGCATCTACACGCTTTGGTTTGCGCACTTTTGCTGGCAATTTTGATTTAGAAAATCTTAAATGGGCAGTAGACTATGCACACAAACACAAAGTTAAAGTGTATGTAACTGTTAACATAATTCCGCACGAGAATGATTTGGCTGATTTGCCAGATTATATTAAATATTTAGATGAAATAGGCGTTGACGCTGTTATCTGTGCCGATTTAGGCGTTATCAGCATTGTTCGTCGCGTTGCACCAAATCTTGCTGTGCATGTTAGCACACAAGCAAATATAACCAATAGTGAAAGTGCATTGGTTTATGTTGGTCTTGGTGTAAAACGCCTTATTTTGGCACGTGAAATGAATTTGGAAGAAATTGCAACTTTGCGCAGCAAAATTCCAGCTGATATTGAATTGGAAGCATTTTGCCATGGTGCAATGTGCATAAGTTATTCAGGCAGATGCCTGTTAAGCAACTTTTTCACAGGTCGTGATGCAAACCGTGGGGCTTGTGTCCAAGCTTGTCGTTGGGGTTATGTAATAAGGGAAGTTAGCAAGCAACAAGAATATCCAATTGAAGAAGATACACATGGCACATACATATTAAACAGCAAAGATATGTGTATGATTGACCACCTAGATAAATTGCAAAAAGCTGGTATATCTTCAATCAAAATTGAAGGTAGAATGAAAACTGAATACTATGTTGCAAACATAGTTAATGCTTATCGTGAAGCACTTGATTATTTGGCAACACACAAAACTTATGATTTGCCAGATTCAATTCGTAACGAAGTGTTCAAGTGTAGCCATCGCGATTATAGTGAAGGTTTTTATTTTAATTCACCAAAGCAAACTCTTGAAACAAGTTTGCCAGAATCTAGTTATGAATTTGTTGCAATTGTTAAGCAAAATAGCCAAAATGGGCTTACAAAAGTTGAAATGCGCAACAGATTTAAGGTTGGTGAGCAGTTGGAATTGTTGTCTAAAACAAAAAACAATGCTATAATTAGTGTTGAACAGATTATAGATGAAGAAAATAATTTGCTTGACGAATGTAAAATTCCAAAACAAAATGTTTACATTAAAACAAACTTGCCTTTGTGCGAATATGAAATTTTAAGAAGGAAAAAGATTTAGTTGAAAAATTGTTCATCAGTGCTTGTGATATACAATCCAAACGCTATGCGCGGCAAAGTTAATGAATATTTGCCACATATACGCGAGCGTTTGTTTTTGCGTTACTCAACTGTTGACACGATTTCAGGTGAGAGCTGGCAAGATACCGAAGATTTGGCATGTAAAAATGCTGAAAAGTATGACATAATTTTATCGCTTGGCGGCGATGGAACATTACATAATGTTATAAATGGTGTGGCACGCTCAAAACAAAAATGCATTGTTGGAGTATTACCATTTGGCACTTGTAACGATGTTGCACGCACGCTTAAAGTTCCACGTGAACTTGAAAAAGCATTGGACGCAGTTTTGCGTTTAAACACAACCACATATGACTTAATGTTTGATGGTGAGCAATATATTGGCTATACTTTAGCTGGCGGTTATTTAACAGGTGTTTCATTTAACACCAATCAAAAGTTTAAACGCAAAGTTGGCAGATTTGCATATATCTGTGCAGGTATAAAGAACTTATTTACCTTTAAGGGCTTGCCTTTCACATTTAAAGTGGACGGAGAAAGAATACATGGTCAATTTGTGTATGTTATGCTTATGAACGGGCATTCTGCGGGTGGTTTTAGCATAAACAAAGGTGAAGATTTGGCGAATGGAAGAATCAAATTTGTTGCTATTCAAAAAAGCAAGGGGGTAGGTGCATTTAACTGCTTTGTACGTTTGTTTACACGTGGAATAAATTCAATACGCAAAAATAAATATGCGATTGTAAGAGATGCTAAACAGATTGAAATTGAAAACCCTTCAAATGAAGCTTTCACTTTAGACGGCGAAAAAGTTAAATTTTTAACAAAACAAATTCAAGTTACAACTGAAATTGAAATGATAACAGGCTAACCGAAAGGTTGGCTTTTTTATTACAAACATAAATTAACTTAATTTGTTGTAACATTGTTTATCTGTTGAATTTTTATTTTGTGTTAAAGCATTGTGTGTTAAAGATAGCATAAAAATTTAAACAAGAGTTTTAATTTTACAAAGAAGCGATTAAAGCGGAAAAATTTTAAATTAAAAAAAAAGATTTTTGATATAGATTTTATTGTTCCACTCATTTTTGTGGTTAAAAAATAATAGTATATTTTATGAACTTGTCCCAAGCAAAAATCAATACACCATGTGTGCTTAAAACAGTAGAGGTTAAAGACCAAGCCACTAAAATCCGCCTTATGGAATTAGGATTAACCGCAGGCACCAAAATAATTGTTAAACACAAAAGTGTGTTAAAAAAAACCATGCTAATAAGTTTTGCTTGGTCTTGTTTTACAATCAAAGATAACATTGCCAGCCAGTTGGAAGTGGAATATGTTTAGCACAAATTCAAACAAATATGATTTAGAAAATTCAACAAAACAACCAAAAGAAATATTGCTTATTGGCAATCCAAATGTTGGCAAGTCAACATTGTTTAATTCTTTAACACGCGCACATGAACATACTGGAAATTTTCATGGCGTTACGGTAAGTGAAGCAAAAAAAGTTGTTAAGTTTGAAGGGCAAAATTATTGTTTTTTTGACTTGCCTGGCATGTATTCTTTTGTGCCTTTCAGCCGTGAAGAAGAGGTCAGCAAAAACATAATTTTAAGCAAAGCTTGCATAAGGCTTTTGGTTGCTGATGCAAACAGTTTAAGACGCAACTTATATTTAAGTGTGCAGATGATGGAAATGAATTTGCCACACAAAATTTTGATTAATAATTATGATTATTTTGTGGAACACGGCAATCAAATTGATGTTAAAAATTTAAGCAAAAAATTAAATATTGATATAGAAATAATAAATGCAAAAAAACAAAAATTAACAAATAATTTAATAAATTATTCAAAAAATAATATAAATTTGGCTGAAAAATTAAATTATTTAAATTTTTTTATAGAAAAAATAAAAAATAAATATAATTTAGATAAAAAACAAATAATTTTAGCATTAAATGGCGTTTTTGACGGCTTAAAACAAACTGAAATTGACTATATTAAAGGGTTTTATCCAGAAATTATTAAACAAAGATATATTTTTATTGATAATATCTTAAAAAACACGATAAATATAAAAGAAAACTACATTTATGGTCAAAATAAATTAGATAAATTAATTTTAAATCCATTTTTTATGGCTTTTTCTTTTATTTTTTTATTTTTTCTGTTTTTTTATTTAATATTTTTTCTTATTGGTCCAATATTAACAGATGCATTTATTTTTATATTTAATTTTTCAATAACAAATCCAATTATAAACTTGCTAACAAATCTCACAGATAATGTTTGGATTATTGAATTTTTTTCGTCTGGTGTGTTTTCATCCTTTACAACTATTTTAGGCTTTTTGCCACAAATTTGTTTGATGTATGTGGTTTTAACAATCTTGGAAGATAGTGGAATTATTGCACGCCTTTGTTATGTGTTTGATGATTTTTTTAGTCGCATCGGGCTTAACGGAAAAGTGGTGTATATTTTGCTTTGCGGGCTTGGTTGTAACACACTTGCAACTTTAACAACGCGTAACATAAAAGGCAAAAATATAAAAACAAAAGCGGCGTTAATAAATCCATATATAAGTTGCATGGCAAGGCTGCCAATTTATTCAGTTGTTGCATCTGCATTTTTTGGTGTTAAATCTTTTTTGGTTGTGTTAGGCCTTTATTTGCTTGGATTGATTGTGGCGCTTGTTATTGCTGCAATTTTAAACAAAACAATTTTGCCAACAGAGCAGGGGGAATTATTGCTTGAATTTCCACCACTTAAACACATTGACGTAAAACATTGTTTGCAAACAGTTTTAACAAGTGCAGTTGACATGTTCCGCCGTCTGTTTTCAGTTGTGCTTTCAGTTGGTGTGATTGTTTGGATTTTAACTCACACTCAATTTTCACTTAAATACACACAAGATATAACAAACAGCATTGCTTACCTTGTGGCAGATAAGATATCGTTTATCTTTGCACCAATAGGTTTAAATTCTGCAGGCATTGTTTGTGCGTTGTTTGTTGGCATTTTGGCAAAAGAATTGGTTGTAAGCACATTTTCTATTTGCAACAATGTGTTAACACGTTCAGCGCTTATTGCAAGTTTGGCAGCTGCAACAAGTGTTATACATTTTTCACCAGCCAGTGCAGTGTCGTTTTTGATTTTTAGTTTGTTGTACTGTCCATGTGCAAGCAATATGGCAGTTTTAAAAGCGGAAACTGGCAAATTCTATGCATGGTTTGCTTTTCTAAGCCAACTTGCGATAGCATATGTTTTAGCATTTGTGGCATACCAGTCAATTAAGCATGGAATATTGGTTGGCGTGATTTTATTGCTTATTTTGGCAATCATAACTTTTGCAATTTTCAAAATAAAAAAAGTTAAGCATCCAGAATGTGTGCGTTGCAAAAAATGTTAATTTTAAGCCATAACATATAAACCACAGCGCAATAAAACTAATAGATTTTTTAATTTGCTTTTTATTTCAATTTAGATTTATTTTAACTTTTGCTGTAAGTGCTTAGATTTTTTGTTATATTTACTTTCTGCAAATTGTTAAATTATGGCATTGGCAAACTATCTGTAACAAACCATATTTGCAGCAATTGTAATAGATTTGTTTTATCACAGCATCAATTAAGAGTGTTGAAAAAAGCGTGGTGGCAATTTATATTAATCAAGATATTTAAATCACCACAACATGAGAATGTGATTTGCTGAAAATAATTTTTAAACATGTCTTATTAATGCGATAGACAAAATTTAAATTTAATGTTTAAAAAATCAAATAAAATATTGAAAATTTATTTAAAATATGATAAACTAAATCTTATGAAAAAACCACTTGTAGCAATTGTCGGCAAACCAAATGTTGGTAAATCCACATTTTTTAACAAGATTGCAGGCAGCAAAATTAGTATAGTTGAAGATGTCCCTGGAGTTACTAGAGATAGAATTTTTGCCAACGCTGAATGGTGTGGCTATCAATTTCAGGTTGTGGACACTGGCGGCTTGGATTTTAATAAAGAAGATGAAATCAATAAGCGTATAATTGAACAGGCAAATTTAGCAATTGACTTGGCAGATGTTATTATTTTATTTGTAGATGGCAAACAAGGCATAACACATGACGATATAGAAGTTGCAAATCATTTGCGCAAAGCAAAAGCGCCAAAATTGTTGGCTGTGAACAAATTAGATAATAATGAAGTTGAAAAGACTTATGAATTTTATGAGCTTGGCCTTGGCGACCCGATTGCAATATCAGCTGAACAGGGCAAAGGTATTGGCGATTTGTTGGACGAGGTTGTTAAATATTTGCGCCGCACTGAAAAGGATGAAGATGAATCAACCGTAAAAATTGCTTTGGTTGGCAAACCAAATGCAGGTAAATCAAGCATCACAAATCGTTTGTTAGGTGAAGATAGGGTTGTTGTTAGTGCCGTTGCTGGCACAACACGTGATGCAATAGACAGTCCTTTTAGATGGAACAACAAAGATTATTGTTTGATTGACACCGCTGGTCTAAGGCGTAAATCTAAAATTGAACCTGATAGCATTGAAAGGTATAGCGTTATTCGCAGCCTTAACGCAATTGAGCGTGCTGATGTTGTTGTGGTTGTGTTGGATGCAAGCGAAGGCATAACAGAACAAGATGTGCGCATTTTAGGTTTGGTGCATGAGCAAGGCAAACCAAGCGTTATTGTTGTAAATAAATGGGATTTAATTGAAAACAGTGCAGAACAACGTAAAGCTTTTGAAAAGCAGTTTGAAACAGATTTGGCATTTATGAAGTATTACGTAACACTTTATGTTTCATGTGCAACAGGGCAACGTATTGGTCAAATAATGGAAAAGGTTGATTATGTGCTTGCAAACGCAAAAAGAGAAATTCCTATGGCACTTTTCAACAATGTGCTTACAAATGCAATCAGTGCCACTGAACCACCAAGCAAGCATGGCAAACGCTTAAAAATCATTTTTGGCAAACAAGTGGCAACTTGTCCACCAACTTTTGAAATTTATTGCAACAATGCTGATTTGGTTGAAAACGCATATATTAGATATATCGAGAACAACCTTCGCCGTGCATTTGATTTTAATGGAACACCTATAAAAGTTGCGTTTAAAAACAAAAACGAAGATTAAATTTAAAAGCCACGTTTTAAAATATTTATGACGTGGTTTTTTTGTAGAGTGGTGCTAAATAGAGTGAGTGTGTTGAATATTTTTGGCAAAATATTGAAAAGGTATAAATTTGATGTCTGTTGTTTACGCAAAAATCAAGCAGCAACTTGTTTGACTTTTTAACTTGTTTAAAGTTATAATATAACAAATGCTAGGGGCAAGGCTTGCTAAATATAAAAAAACAGTAAGTATAATCTTGCTTGTTTTTTGTGCTGTTTTTCTTGTTGTAGTGTCAGTTGATGTTGGTGCCAGTTTGTCGCTTAGGCATGTTGCCATCATCAAGGATGGCGAGCAAACCGTTAGATTAGAGTTAAACAGCAAAGTTAATTTGCAAGATAACACAATTGAAAAGCTATCAAAAAAGATAACAGTAACCAGCACTGGTGCTGATGGCAAGTTTGGTGATTTGGTTATGGTAACAAATAAATGTGTTATGTTTGATTATACAATTAACAACAAAACATATTACTTTTCAGCCATGGGCACAAAGTTAGACAAAACGTCAAAAGACATATATTTAACAGCAACAGGTGATTTAACAATAGCCAGTTATAGTGCATTGTCATCGTTTAGGAACAATGTTAACAATGGCACAACTTACAGTGGTTCAACCGTAACATTAATCAAAGATATCAATATGGGCGGAGTGAATTGGATACCTATAGGATTGGTTAATAAAAGTTTTCAAGGCACATTTGATGGCGGCGGGCACACTATTTCAAATTTCAAATTAGGTGCTGGCATCTATTGTGGGACGGTCGGTCTATTTGGTTATACCCAAAATGCAACAATAAAACGTTTGCAAATTCAAGAGGTAACCATTGATTTTACTGATTCAACCAATGAATATTATTCAGAATTGGGGATTGTAAGTGTAATTGGTTATCGTGGAATTTCTAGTGTGTCCGGATGCTATATGTCATATTATTATGATTTGTATATTGGTTTTGTTGTTGGAAGGATGGATGGTGGCACAATTTCAAATTGCAATGTTGATGCCACATGTTCAGCAACGGTTAAGGCTGTAAGTATAATGCAAGGGTACTTTGATTATAATAATGAAAACAATGATAAACAATTAGGGCAAATGATTGGCGGTATTGTTGGTGGTGCATATGGCACAATTTCAGATTGTTCTTCATATGTCACCATTGATGCTTACAATAAAAATCAACAAACATTTTGTGTAAGTGGTATTTGTGGCGGATGGAGTAATTATGGTCAAAAATTAAGCGTTAGCAATTGTTTGTTTAAAGGTAGTGTAACAATCACAGATGCTTCTTACGGCACAAACAATCCATCGTATTTGTCATATGGTGGCATTGTAGGCGGTGGTTTTAAGTTTTATTATTTTTATAATGTAAGTAACAAAACCAGCACGGTTGTAATCAACAGATGTGTTGCTTTGTTAGATAATTTTAAACTTAAAAATTGTGATAAAAATGTTGCACAAAATGATTTTAATAATTACAGCATAGACTATATGTTTGGATGTAGATATTCTTTTCAAGGCATTTTTGCTATGGTGCCAGTTAATAGGACAAATGGTGCCTATGGCGAAGCGTATGCATATTGCGGTTACACTTATCGAAGGATAGAAAAAAACGATTGGGCAACAGAACGTTTATATGATTATTCTGAAAGCACAAAAAATTACTATTCTGTAAAAGGGGTTCAAACAGAATCTGACGTAGAGAACTT
>CAKVCF010000021.1 GCA_934725795.1 uncultured Clostridia bacterium
GAAAATATGTTTGTGTCAGTCGCTTCAAAATCTTCAATCACATTGTTGAACGCTGAAAAATCTATTTGGTTAAGTTCTTCAATTACGCTGCTGTTGAGTTGTTGATTTGTTTCTTCAAGTCCGCTTGTTGCACCAAACACTTCTTTTGGCCAAATGCACGCACATACAAGCACAATAAGCACCATACTAACGATTGTTGCAGCTAGGCGACTTTTAGGCTTTTTAAAATGCAATTTAGGCCTATATGCAGGCATTGCCCTGATTGTTCCTACCCCTATCATAAAAGCCCCACCACCATATCAATAACTGTGTTAATAATGGGCAAGGCCACAATTAATATAATCA
Organism: uncultured Clostridia bacterium; assembly: GCA_934725795.1. GTDB lineage: Bacteria > Bacillota > Clostridia > Christensenellales > UBA1242 > Onthoplasma. The sequence goes on from CAKVCF010000021.1 coordinate 346, forward strand.
ATTTAGATGCAAACAAAATTTTATCAGCAATACTGCTTGCCCCAGCGTCAACGCATACATTTGAAGCAAATTCGGCAACATAGCCAATGGCAATTATTTTAAATAATGGCGCCAAAAGATTGTTGTTTATGCCTGTTGACTTAAAAATGGCAAAAAAGTTAGACAGCACTTCTTTAACGCTGTCGATTGTCATAATTATTATCAAAACACTGCCAACAATAGAGATTATTAAGGCAATTTCAGGCCTTGTTTGTTTAACTAAAATGTTGGCAAGGATTGTTACAAAAGCAACAGCAACAATCTTCAACAAAAGCGTCATTTTTCACCTAAAACACAAACAAAGTTTTAACAGTTGCAAAAAGTTGTTGCACAAGGTCAACAACCACCAAAAGGCTTATTATAAGACCAGCCAAAGTTGTTATTGAAGCAATTTCTTCTTTGCCACAATACTTTAAAATTTGATTAACTATCGAAGTTATCAAACCTATGCCAGCCAATTTAAAAATAATTTCCATACTCACCACCTAAATTGACTTTATTAATTTTTCTTTTGCGCATTTAGATTAACAAAATTGCAACTGCCACAGCAAAAAGCAAAGATAGTTTGATTATCATAGGGCACATTTTTGTTTTGCTTTCTTCTGCTGATTTCAGTTTATTTTCAACGCTTAATAAAAAGCCGTCAAGTTGATTTATTTCATTTGTTTTATCAAACTTGCCTATGCTTAAAATTATGCGGTTTAAATCTTGCTTTTCGCTGTCGTCAAGCAGTTTTAAAGCGGTTAAATCTAACTTGTTTGTTTTTAAATAATTGGAATAAGCATCAACAAACAATTTAAACGATTTTTTACTGCTACGTGCAGATAAAAACTTGTCCAACTTATCTTGTTTAAAGGCAACATTTATCTTTAATTCTGCCAAGAATTGTTTAAGATTTAAATAAAAATCATATCTATCTTTATATTGTTCGCTAAGTGAAAATGCAATCAGCATAATCACAGCAATCAACACCGCAATCAATAACCATTTCATGCTTCACCCCAATAAAGGCAATTTAATTTTTCATTATATATTGCTTGCAAACTTCCAGGGCCATTTTCAAAGCCAAGCACAACAAAACGTGAAAAGTATTTTTCTTCAAGCAGTTTTTCAAAACCAACTTTTCTTCTTAATTCATTAACATCTTTTGCGTGGATTGTTGCCACAACTTTAACACCACAATTGAGTGCAAGTTTAACTGACTCTAAATCGTTTTCCAAATCTAATTCGTCTGTTACAATCACGTCTGGTGCCATGCTTCTAATTCCATTCTTAAAAGCCAAGCGCTTGTTACAGTTAGCAATCACATCACAAAAACCACCTAAATCAAGCTCAGGTTTGCCGTCAACGCAACTGCAAATTTCATTTCTTTCATCAACGATTAAAATGTTTTTGCTTATATTGTGTTGCCCTAACTGATAAACAAAATCACGCAAAAAAGTTGTTTTGCCCGCCCCTGGTGGTGATATTATCAATGTGCTTTTTATTTCATCACCGTCAACCAAAAATTGATACGCATTAAGGCTACAATTTTTAATTTGGTGCGGAATACGTATATTCACAGCTTGAAAATCTTTGATTGTAACAAGTTTATCTTGGTCAAACACATAACTGCCACAAATGCCAACGCGAACACCTTTTGGCAATGTTATATAACCTTGAATTAAACTTTCGTTATAAGCATAAAGTGAATTTTCACTTATTCTTCTTATAAAATTTTGCAACATTTCGTTTGTTACAACCACATACTTCTGCTTATCATTTTTAAGGTAATATTTTTTTGATTTTATACAAACAATCAGTTTTTGATTTAATCGCATCCTAATTTCTGTTATGCTGTTAAAATCAAAACTTTTTGCAAGCAATGCGTAAGTTTCAACATCTAAATAATCTTTTAACATACTAAAAAATATTAAAATTTGACCGCCAAAATGCAAAAAAAAAGCAATACCGCAAAGGTATTGTTTTTTCGACTTGTTTTTCATAAAAATTATATAGAAAAATGTGTTTTTTTTAGATATATCTTACAATCTTTCCATATATTCGCCAGTACGAGTATCAACACGAATACGGTCGCCTTCGTTAACGAACATAGGAACTTGCAATGTGTAACCAGTTTCAAGTGTAACTGGCTTGCCACCTGTTTTAACTGTATCGCCACGAACTGCTGGATCTGCTTTAGTAACAGTCAATTCAACAAAGATAGGTGGTTCAACGTTAATAGGTGTGCCGTTATAGAATTGAACGTTGCAGTTTGTGTTTTCAACAACAAAGTTCAAAATATCTTTAACACTTTCATAGTTGAATGGAATTTGGTCGTAAGTTTGATTGTCCATAAAGTAGTACAAATCACCTTCATTATAAAGGTAAACCATTTCCTTACGTTCAATAGAAATGTCGTTAATTTTTTCACTTGGATTGTAAGTGCGTTCCAACACTTTACCTGTGATAACGTTTTTAATTGTAGTGCGCACAAATGCTGCGCCTTTGCCTGGTTTTACGTGTTGAAAGTCAACAACCAAAAACAAACTTGGCTTTCTTGGATCAGTTGATGTGCCATCGTCAAAGATAACACCTTTTCTAATATCACCTGCTGTAATCATAAAAATTCTTCCTTTTATATTTTATTTGCTTGAAAAACCAAGCATTGTTCTAACTTTTGTATTCTATCATATTTTTAGCATTTTGCCAACCAATTTATGCAAGGTAAATTGACATTTTTGCATTAAAATCTTTAACTTCAACCAATGCAATGGTGTCGGTTTTATCATTTAATTTATATAAGCCGTCTTGTTTTGTGGTTTTAACCTGCACTCCATTTAATATTTTTGCTGTTTCTATCTTGCCTAATTCTATTGTTGGCAAGTTTATAACTTTATCAATCTTAATAATTTTAGACTGCAAATTTTCTGCGTTAAGTTCGTTCAAATCAAAGCAGTTTTGCAAATTAAAGTTGTCAATATCTGTTCTAACCAAACTTTGCATTGTGGCTAAACTATTAATCTTTGCAGCAATATCACGCCCTAACGCACGTATATATGTGCCACTGCCACACACAATTTTAAGTGTTAAAACATTGTTTTTAAAATCAATAATTTGCAAATCTTTAATATTCACAACACATGGCTTAAGATCAAAATCTTTGTTTTCCCTTGCCAAATCATAAGCTCGTTTACCATTTACCGATTTTGCACTATATTTTGGTGGAATCTGGCTGATTGAACCAATAAATTCTGGCAAAATCGCTTCAATTTGCTTTAATTCGATGTTTGTGTTTTCTGTTCGTTTTATTTTTGTGCCAGTTATGTCCAAAGAGTCGGTTTCATAGCCAAAAACAAATTCTGCCACATAAGTTTTTGTTTTTTGTTGCATCAAATCAAACAATTTTGTGGCTTTGCCTAAAGTTACAAGCAAAACACCTGTTGCCATAGGGTCTAATGTGCCTAAATGGCCAATTTTAAAGCCACGTTGATTTATCAAATGTTTAACTTTATTAACAACGTCAAAACTTGTCCAACCTTGTGGCTTATTTATTGGCAAAATACCTTTTAAATTATTCATCATCATTTTCTTCTGGTGTTGAATATGTGATTGTGCTTAAAATATCGTCAATCTTTTTGCCATATTCTTCACTATTATCTAAATAAAATTCTAATCTTGGCATAATGCGTAACTTGATTTTCTTTGCTGCCGCACCACGAATAAAGCCGCCAGCACCTTTAATTCGTGCCAAAACTTCATCTTGTGGAGTTACACCGATTGATGAGATATAAACGCGTGCATATGCTAAATCTGGTGTAATATCAACACTATGCACACAAATCATAGCATTTATTTGTGGGTCGCGCAATTGATTGTCTATAACATCTGCAATCACATTTCTCAGTTCTGCATTAATGCGTTCCAATCTAACATTTTTCATTATTCTTCAATCCTTTTTAAAGTGAAACATTCAATTCTATCGCCAACTGCAACATCATCAAATGTTGTTTTTATGCCGCACTCTCTATCTTTGCCCGCTTCTTTAACATCGTCTTTAACAATTTTTAAAGATTTAATTTCAGTTGTTGCAATAAGTTCATCGCCACGATAAATTTTTGCATGTTCGCCACGCACAATCTTACCATCACGCACAAATGAACCTGCAACAATACCTGTGCTTGAAAGTTTGAACACTGCCCTAACTTCTGCCATACCAAGGTATACTTCTTCGTATTTAGGCTCTTTCATACCTTTAATTACACGTTCAATTTCGTCAAGCAATTCGTAAATAATCTTGTATGAATAAATCTTAATTTTCATGCGTTCAGCAGTTGTTTTAACTTTGCTGTCTTGGCTGACGTTAAATGCTATAACCATAGCGTTAGAAGCGTTTGCCAAAATTAAATCACTTTCGCTAACCGCACCAACACCGCTGTGAAGAATATTGATTTTTACTTCGTCATTAACAAGCTTCATAATTGATGATTTGATTGCTTCAAGTGAGCCGTTAACATCAGTTTTAAGCACAATATTAAGAATTTTAACATCTTTTTCGCTTGTCTTTTGCAACAAGTCTTCCAATGTGTTGCCGCCGCTGCCTTTAAGCAATTCTTCTTTTTGTTTTGTCTTACGTTCTTCAACAATTTGTTTTGAAAGTTTTTCGTCAACAACTGTGAAGGTTTCACCAGCAACTGGTACTTCATTAAAGCCAAGGACTGTAACTGGCATAGAAGGTGTTGCAACCTTAACTGTGCGTTTATTTTCGTCCATCATTGCTTTAACTTTACATATTGATGTACCTGACACGATTGTATCACCAATATGCAATGAACCATCACGCACAATTAATGACGCGATAGCGCCACGGCCTTTATCTAATTTTGCTTCCAAAATTGTACCGATAGCTGGAATATCTGGATTTGCTTTAAGGTCTTGCATATCTGCAACCAAAAGGATTGTTTCAAGCAATTTATCAATGCCTTCACCAGTGTGAGCAGAGATTTTACAAATAATTGCATCACCGCCCCATGCTTCTGGCAAAACGTTATGTTCTGCAAGTTGTTGCATAATGCGGTCAGGGTCTGCTTGTGGTTTATCCATTTTGTTGATTGCAACAATCATATGTATATTTGCTGATTTAATGTGATTGATTGCTTCAACTGTTTGTGGCATTATACCATCATCTGCTGCAACAATCAAAATTGCGATATCTGTTACAGATGCACCACGTGCACGCATAGCTGTAAATGCCTCGTGGCCTGGAGTATCAATAAATGTGATATATTTGTTGTTAACATTAACGCGGTAAGCGCCAATAGCTTGTGTGATACCGCCTGCTTCACCTAAAGTAACTTTTGTTTTACGAATATAGTCCAAAAGGCTGGTTTTACCATGGTCTACGTGCCCCATAACTGTTACAATTGGTGGACGAGCAACTGCTTCTTCATCACTATAAGAACGGATGTTCTTTTGCAAATCAAGCAATTTTTCTTCACTTGTTTTATCAAGTTTTTGGATGAGTTCAACACCCATATCACTCATAACCAATTCAGCAGTTGAAAAGTCTACTGTTGAGTTGATTGTAACCATCATACCAAGCACCATAAATTTCTTTATAATTTCACTAACTGGACGACCAGACACTTCGCTAAGCAATTTGATTGTAATATTATCAGTTGTGATAATAGCTGGACCAGTTGGACGTTCAACAGTCTCAACGGCTTGGTCTTTTTTCTTTGTGCGAAGCTTACGTGTAACTGACCTATCTTCGTCAACACCATCACTAATCATGCCGCGTTTAAGCAAATCATATTTTGTATAGCCACGTTTTTCTTCAAAATGTTGACCATCTTTCTTTTTGTTGTTTGCAAAATTGCGTGCAGGGCTTTGTGTGATAACTGGCTGAGCATAATTGATTGCTGGACGTTTGTTATCTGCGTTAAAGCCAGGTTTTTGTCCTGGTTTAAAGTTAGGATTTGGTCTGCCATTAAAGTTGTTTTGACGGTTAAACCCTTGACCTTGCCCGTTTTGACCATTAGGACGATTATAATTATTGTTATAAGGTCTGTTTTGATATTGACCTTGTGGTCTGTTTCCATTATAGTTGCCTTGACCATTTTGGCGGTTATAGCCGTTAAAGCCGCCATTTTGATTGTTGTTATAAGGGCGTCCGTTATTATTGTATCTTTGGCCATTTTGATTATAACCATTGTTATTATAGCCATTTTGGTTATAGTTATTGTTATAATTATTGCGTTGATAGTTGTTTTGTTGGTTTTGCCCTTGACCATAATTTTGCCTATTTTGTGGCTGAGTTTGTGGTTTAGATTCAACTTTTGGCGCAGAAACAACTGGTTGAGATGTTTTCTCAACAACTGGCTCTGTTTTTGGTTCTGCTTTAACCTCAACCTTTGGCTCAACTTTTGGTTCAACTGGTTCAGGTTTCTTTTCGTTTGCTTTCAAAATTAAGGCTGCTTCTTTATCCTTAACTGAACGCATAACGCCACTCATTTCTAATTTAAGTGTATAATACTTTTCGCTTAAATTAACCAACATTCTATCTTTAACCATTGATTGAAGTTGTTTAATTGCTCTGTTAAATTCTTGTGGTTTATTGTTTTCTGCCAATCTAAATTTCTCCTTATTATTTAGGCTTTTATTTACCAACGCTTTCAACTATCGCTTTGCTAAGTTCTAGGTGCGTTAAACCTAAAATTTTAATATCGTTTTGATTGATTAAACTATCTAATTGTTCGGTTGTTTCAATCACTGGACAATTATGTTTAACACCAAGGTTTTTTGCCAGATTTTTTAAATTATCACTGGCAGTGTGGCATACCATAATCAAATATAATGGTTTTTTGTTGACTTTAAGTGATGTTTGACCAGTAATTAAATTGCCAGATTTTTTTGCAAACCCTAAATAACTAACAATCTTGTTCATACTCACCTATTTTTAAATAAATTTCATCACCAACATTTGTTTTAAAAGCACGGTTTAAAAGGTGTTTTTTTACTGCCAAATTTATGCAATTTTTATCTTTACAAATATATGCACCCCTTCCATTAATTTTATGTTGTGTATCTAACATAAATTCACCATTAACACGGGCTATGCGTAACATTTCAACTTGCAATTTGGCTTGTCTGCAAGCAATGCAGCGTCTTTCTGTTTTTACGTGCACTTTGCCACCTAGTCTTCAATATCGCTGAAAATGTCGTCATCAAGCACAATGCTTGCACCAGTTGTTTCAACAACATCATTTGTTTTCTTTTCTTGTGCGTGTGTTGCTGGTTTAACATCGATTTTGTAACCAGTAAGTTTTGCTGCCAAACGCACATTGTGGCCGCCTTTACCGATTGCCAAAGAAAGTTTGTTTTCAGGCACTTGAACATTTGCAACGCCTGCAACTGTGTCAACTGTGATTTCACTAACTTCTGCTGGGCTTAATGCTGCAATGATATAGTCTGCTGGATTTTCGCTGTAATTGATAATATCAATCTTTTCGCCATTCAATTCGTTGATAACATTGTTAATACGTGCACCTTTGTTACCGATGCAAGCACCAACTGGGTCAAGGTTTGGCACACTTGTTGTAACAGCAATTTTTGTGCGCATACCTGCTTCACGTGCGATTGAAACAATGCTTACTTCACCATTGTTAAGTTCTGGCACTTCCATTTCAAGCAAAAGTTTAACAAAATTTGCGTGTGTACGTGTTACTTGAACAACTGCACCACGGAAGTCGTCTTTAATATAACGAACATAAACTTTAATGCGGTCGCCAATATGAAAGTTGTCAGTTGGCAACATATCACGTTTTGTAAGCAAACCTTCAAGTGTTGTGCCACCAATTTCAAGGTAAACATTTTCACCATCAATACGTTTAACGTTGGCAACAATCAATTTGCCTTCTTTTTCAGCAATATCTTTATAAATTGATTGTTTTTCAATTTCTTTGATTTTTTGTGTGATAACTTGTTTTGCAGTTTGAACAGCAATACGGTTAAAGTCTTTTGTGCTTTCTTCTTGCATAACTAAATCGCCAACTTTATAACTGTGTTTGATTTGTTTTGCTTCTTCCAAAGAAATTTCTTTTTCTTCATCTTCAACATTATCAACCACTGTGCGGTATGAATAAATTTTGATTGTGTTTTTCTCTGGTGAAAGTTTAACTTGTGCATTTTTTGCCATACCACTATTCTTTTTGTATGCAGCGGTAAGGGCTTGTTCCAATGCTGAAATAAACACTTCTTCATTAATGCCTTTTTCGGCTTCCAAATCTTTTAATGCTTCAAAAAAGTCTTTGTTAATCATTTTCTTACGTTCTCCTTAAAACTCTATATATGGTGTGATATATGCAATATCAGCGTTAGATATTGTTATGTTTTGATTGTCAACATTAAATTGTGTTGCATTTTCATCTCTAGATAATAATGTTGCAACAAACTCTTTTCTGCCGTCAAGTTTGCGGTATAATTTAACCTCAACCTTTTCGCCAGCATATTTTTTAAATTGCCAATCAAATTTAAGTGGTTTATCTAATCCATAACTTGAAACGTCAAGTG
>CAKVCF010000022.1 GCA_934725795.1 uncultured Clostridia bacterium
GCTATGGTGAAGGCAAACCCGATAAATTTAATGCCGTGGCAAATGCAAAAACTCCGTTTTTAGACAGCTTAAAAAATAATATTGCTTTGCTTAAAGCAGATGGTGAAGCAGTTGGGCTTTTTGCTGGCGAAATGGGGGGAAGCGAAGTCGGTCATTTAACAATTGGCTCTGGCAGAGTTGTGCAATCCACAGCAAAACAAATTAGAGATGAAATTTTAAATGGTAAATTCAAGCAAAATAATGTGCTTTTAAGCATTGAAAAACAACTTGAACAAACTGCTGGCGATGTGCATTTGGTTGGGCTTATGAGTGATAAAAACATTCACAGCAACATTGAGCATTGTTATGAACTTATGCATGATTTATCAGGCAAAGCAAAACATATCTATTTGCACATGATAACTGACGGACGTGATTGTGGTAGTGCTGATAGTTTGAAATATTTAAAGACCTTGCGTAAACATATGCAAACCACTGAAAATTGTGAAATTGCAAGCATTGGTGGACGCTGGTACGCAATGGACAGAGAAGGCAATATGGACCGCAACACTATTGGTCTTAATGCTATGATTAATCAAGGAACTGGCATAAAACCAGACGAAATTGAAGCCTACTTAAAAAGCCAACACAAGGCTGGCAACACTGACGAATATGTTGTGCCAACACATGTTCAAACCAAACAACCTTTTGAGTTGACCGCAAATGATTTTGTTATCTTCTTTAACTTCCGTGAAGATAGGTTGCGTCAAATTGTTAAACTTATGGCGCAACGACCTGCAAAACTTGCCACCATGGCAGATGTTGCAACAGCAAAAACTTTGGTATTTTATCCAAAAACCATTGTTAAAAACACTTTAAGCGAATACCTTTCAAGCCTTGGCTTAAAACAAATTAAGATTAGCGAATCAACAAAGTATGCACATGTAACATATTTCTTAAACGGCGAATATGAACCACCATTTAAAGGTGAAGACCGCGTGCATGTGCCAACAATAAAAATAGATAAATTTAACAAAACACCATTTATGCAAGCGGGCAAAATTGCTGATGAAACAATTGAAGCAGTTAAAGATGGGTATGATGCTATTATTGTGAATTTCTCTAACCCTGATATGATTGGCCACACTGGTGATTATGATGCTGTTGTGAAATCACTTGAATATTTAGATGGCAAACTTAAAACAATAGCTGAAACTGCACTTAAATACGGCTATTTTGTGATTATAACAGCAGACCATGGTAACAGTGAACAAATGCGTTATCCAAATGGCGAACCACATTATGCTCACACGCTTAATAAAGTTATGTTTGCCGTTGTTGATAGTGTGCCACACAAACTTAAACCTCAGGGCGGGCTTAGAGATGTTGCACCAACTTTCTTGCACCTTTTAGGCGTTGAACCTAACAAATACTTTGAAGGTTCAAGTTTGGTTAAGTAAACACTACACGAAGATTGAAAAAGACAGCATTTAAATCACCAAACGCGTTAAATAAGGCAAATTTATATTTGCAAAACGTTATGGCTATTGACAAATGCTTTTGTGTTTGATAAAATACAAAAAGAAAAAACAAAGGAATAAATATGAAAGAAGCCTATTATCAAGTTGTTAATTTTTTTCAAAGTATGCCAATGATTTGGTTTGTTACTATTTGGCTTGCACTTTTGGCGTGCGGCTTGCTTTGCATTATGAATTTCTTTAAAGCGCATGACGGCAAACAAAAACGCATTGAAAAAGCAGGCTTGCTTGTTTTGGCAATTTTAATGTTTGCATTTTTGATTTATTTAACATATATTAGGCATTAATTTTGTTAATTTACTTGTCAATATTTTTGTGCTGTGTTATAATAACAAGGCGTAAATAAATATTTTACAATTACCTTTCTGGAGGATATATGAGTTATATTTTAGGAACAGTTCCACAATGGATTTCAAAATCATTTCCAGTGCTTCAAAGCATCTGCTTGGTTATTTTAGCATTGCTTGCTTTAACACTTATCGTTTTGGTATTCATGCAAATTAATGGCGATAGCGATGGCAACAATGTTATCACAGGCAACCAAGATAGTTATTATGCTCAAAACAAGGGCGGTTCACGTGAAGGCCGTATCACAAAATTGGCATATATTATGGTTGGTTTGATTGCATTTTTCATTGTAGTTTACTTATTATTGGTTAAAATTCCAACAATGTTTTAAAAAAACAAAAGCAGGCGTTGTGCCTGCTTTTTTGTTGCGTAAAACCATGTGTTTTGCCTGTAAATTTTTATTTTCTGTATATCACTGATTCAAACTATTGCTCTTGAAATTCAGTCAAGGCTCTGATTTGATCATCAGTATAATTTTTACCTTTTTCCATTACAACAAGTTTATCATCATTATCATTTGTTCTATGTATAATTGCCACTACTTGCCCTTCAAAAGTATCTAATGGTTTATGTGTGTTTTTGAAGATATGCGAATTTAAAAATTATTCGTTGTTAATTTCTGTTTTAATTGTTTCAGTTGTTTCAGTGTTAACAACTGTTGCATTTGATGCGTCTAAATTGGCGGTTGCTGCTGGGACTTTGCTGTTTAAGCATAATTCAGCAATAAACAAGCCAACAATAATTAAAGGCAACACACACCATAATGATGCACCAATAATATAAAATAATGCAAGCGCAGCGTTTAACACAAGGCTTGTTATGCAAAGACCTTTGTGGGTTGTGTTGATTGGCTTTCTGCAAATTAAGGCAGAAACAACGATATTGGCAATGCAACCGAACAAGATTAATACATAGCAACCGAACAAGATTAATACATATGTTAACATAGTGCTTGCATACATAACACCTGAAAACTCTGGGTCGCCAGCAAAAGCATCACGCACTTCTTTTAAAGCACAAATTAAATATAATGCAACTATTGCCAAAATTGATGATAATACAATGCTTGTGATTGCCGCACCAAGTTGTAAACCTCTTTTTGTTTTATTCATAAATCACTCCATTAAGTATAGTAACAAAACAAGTTGAAAATTGTCAAATATTGACAACACTTTTTTAAATTTGTCGATATTTATGTTTTATAAATGTAACCGGCTTTTATCGTTTTGGCATATTACAAACCATAACAATTTTAAATATTGCTTAAAATAAAGATTGTATTTAATTTGTTATTTTGGTAAAATTTGATAAAATGATATATATGAATTTAAGTTTAATTGATTTAATTAGAAAAGAAAAATTAAGTTACAGCACACTTGATAGCCTTGCTAAAAAGTTAAGCAAAGCAACAGGTGAGGCTGAAATAGATGTTAAAAATAACCTTGTTGGCTTGATAAAAGACGGCACATTGTTTTTGGATGATAAAAATAAAGTGTCTATATCCGCTGATAGGGGTTATTTAAAAGGCATTTTGGCTGTTAATAAAAAAGGGTATGGCTTTGCTCGCGTGGAAAACTATCCAGACTTTTTTGTGCCAGCATTTGCAATCAATGGTGCTTTTGATGGCGACCTTTGCTTGGTGGAAATAACTAACACTAAGTCAGAGCAAGACATTGAAGCCCGCGTGGTTAAAGTGCTTGAACGCAACACAACACATGTGGTTGGCACATTTATCACGGGCAAATCAAAAGATGTGGTTTTCCCTGATGACCCTAGATTGCCACAAATAAGGATTTATAAAGGCAATTCTCTAAATGCTCAAAACAATCAAAAAGTGTGGGTAGAGTTAGACCTTGACAGCATTGGCACAAATATTGCACGTGGCAGAATTGTGGAAATCTTAGGCAAAGCGAACCAGCCAAAAGCCGAACAACTTTCTATAATCCGCTCTTTCAATTTGGTGGATAAATTTGATGCAAAAGTGCTTAATGAAGCAAAAAATATCAGCCAAGTGGTTGAATTGAAAAACTTTAAAAAGCGTGCTGACTACACTAATCTAAAAGTTATAACTATTGATGGCGAAGATGCAAGAGATTTTGACGATGCACTTTCAGTAGAACGCCTTGAAAATGGTTATAAATTATATGTTCACATTGCAGACGTAAGCAACTATGTGGTTGAAAATTCTGCGTTAGATAAATCCGCTTATGAACGTGGCACAAGTGTGTATTTTTCAAACCAAGTTATACCAATGTTGCCAAAAGAACTATCAAATGGTATTTGCTCGCTTAACGAAGGTGTGAATAGATTGACACTTACTGTGGAAATCTTGCTTGATAACAATGCTAATGTGCTTTCAAGCAGCGTTAAAGAGGGCGTGATTTGTTCCACTCACCGCATGACATATACAGAAGTTATGAACATATTATCCGGCGACAAAATGTTGATTGAAAAATATGCTGATGTATATGACGATATCTTGGCTTATCAAGATATTTCAAACAAGTTAAAAACAATACGCGAAAAGCGTGGTGAAATAAGGTTTAACTTGCCAGAGCCATATATTTTGGAAAATGATGCTGGCGAAATTGTAAGCATTGAAAAGCGCTTACAAGATGAATCACATGAGATAATTGAAAGCCTTATGGTGTTGGCAAATGAATGCGTTGCAAAAACATATTTTGATAAAAAGTTGCCATTTATCTATCGTGTGCATGAAAAGCCAGACGCTGATAAACTAACACGCATATGTTCGTTGCTTAACGGTATGGGCGTTGCAAACAATTTGGACGAAGAAGGCGAAAATCCAATGGCATTCCAAATAATCACCAAAAAGATTGAAGGTTCGCCTGGCGAACAGACAATGATGAAGTTGATGTTACGCAGCATGATGAAAGCCAGATACGCTCCACAATGTTTAGGGCACTTTGGCTTGGCAAGCGAATATTATTGTCATTTCACCAGCCCTATTAGGCGTTATCCAGATTTAATGATTCACCGCATTATTAAGCAATATATCAATGGCGTGCCACTTGACGAATTAAAACGCAAATATGTGCCTATTGTTGAAAGAGCAAGTGAACAATCAAGTTTAACTGAAAAGAATGCTGACGAAGCAGAGCGTGAGGTTGACGACTACAAAAAGGCCGTTTATATGCAAAAATTCTTAGGCGAAAAGTTTGTTGGCACAATTTCTGGTGTTCAAGAGTTTGGTGTATTTGTAGAGCTTGAAAACGGCATTGAAGGCTTGGTGCGTGCTGAAGATTTGCCAATGGATAACTATGAATATGACGATATGAGTTTAAGCCTAAACGGGCAAACTCACACTTACAAAATTGGCAACAGCATTGAAATTATGGTTGCAAACTGCAACACTCAACTTAGGCAAATTGATTTTGTGCTTGCCGACCAAACACAAAAACTTGGTGCTTTTGTTGTTAATAAAAACGCAAAAACAAAAGATAAAAAGGGTGGCGGAAAAAGGCAATCAACACGAACCACTTACAACAAGAACAACACAAAATCACGCAAAAAGACAACAAAAACTTATTCTAGAAAATCTGGCAAAGGCAAAAGATAATCTATTTTTGCTTTTAAGTAAAAAACCTACAAAATTGTGTAAAAACTATAACAAAATAATTTTTGCTTGTGAAGTAATATTAAAGTTTAAAAACCATATAATAACAGTGTACTCAAACAATAAAATTATGGTTTGACTTTTATTGTCGAATAAAAAATAATTTTAAAAACTTGCATAATTTAGTTGGAAAATCAGCGTTAAGTTTGATATAATCAAGGTATGAGATAAACAATCTCAAAAAAATTAGGGGGAAATATGACAAAAAGAAAATCATTTATCAGTTTTGTAACTACATTCTGTTTAATGCTTTCAGCTTTATTTGTTTTCACAGCGTGTGGTGAAGAGGAACACCAACACAAATTTTCAACAAAGTGGTCTGCTGATGCAACCTATCACTGGCATGCGGCAGAATGCGATGATACTGACGAAGTTAAAGATAAGGAATTGCACCAAGCAGGTGTATGGCGCAGCGATAACGCTCAACACTGGAAAGTTTGTCCAACTTGCGATTACGAAGTTTCTGCAAGGGTTAATCATGAATTTGTAGACTTTGTTTGCCAATGTGGTGCAATCAGTCAAGAAGCTACTATGCTTGTTATTTCAAATGGCACAGCCGCTTATTATGACAGTTTTTCAACTGAATCTTTGGCTGCTTTAAGCGTTGATTCTCAAGTTACATTGCTTAAAGATATTACAATTGAAAAATATATTTCTATTAACAAAACAGTTTCAATAGATTTTAATGGTCACACAGTTACAGCAACTCAATCAGGTGGTTTTGATGTTAAAGAAGATAATACTGTAACAGATGCAGTTATTCTTACACTTTCAAACGGCACACTTGACACTTACAAATGGGGCGCATGGGTTGAAAATGGTGGTCAATTAGTTGTTGCTAGTGATTTTACAATCTTGGCAAATAGAGCAAACTTAACAACAGCAAATGCAGTAACAATTGTTGGCGAAGGTTCACAATTGGATTTCTATGGCACTGCTATTGTTACAGGTAAAACAAACTGTATTTCAGGCCACGGCAATATTGAAAACGGCGGCATTATCGTAAATATTAACGATGGTGCGGTTATCGAAGGCGGTGAAAATGGTATCTATTTACCAAACAGCCGTGCATTAAATATTGGTAAGGCTTCTATTACTGCTGAAACAGCTTTATATTTGAGGTCAGGCACAACAACTATTAATGGTGCAAAAATCACAGCTACTGGTGAAAAGAAAGAATATGTTTACGTTGATGGTCAACAATATTCAACAGGCGATGCTATTATAATGGACTCTGTTGGTTATCCAGGTGGCGCACCAACTATTATCTTGCTTGATGCAACAATCGCAAGTGAAAATGGTTCAGCATTTGTTGTTTATAAAGTGAATGGCAATGATGCTTCAATCACAAACAACACAGATTATACTGCTGAAATCCATGAAGTTAATGCTTAATAATTAACAAACAAAAGCGCAAGCTTATTTAGCCTGCGTTTTTTTTGTCGTTGCAATGTGAAAAACTTAAGTATAGGCATAAATAGTGCAATCTTTTAAGTTGTGTTTCAGTTAAAATATAAATTTGTTAGCATTTTAAGCGAAATTGTGATAATATAAAAACATGGAAGATAAAAAACGTCAAAATCGCCTTGCTGCTGAAAACAGACGTGTAAGGTTTGAATATGAAATATTGGAAAGTTATGAGGCTGGCATTGTGCTGACAGGTGATGAAATAAAATCTGTGCGTGCTGGTCATCTTTCAATTGTTGATTGCTATGGATTTATTAAAGATGGCGAATGTTATTTGCGCAATAGTTATATAAAAGAATATGATAACAGCTTTTCAGCTGGTAGATTAGGCGATAATACCTGCCGTGATAGAAAATTGCTTTTGCATAAAATTGAATTGGAAAAAATAAAAAAACGCATCGAGCAAGAACACTTAACACTTGTTCCAACCAAGGCCTATTTTTCTGGCAGTAATTTAAAAATTGAACTTGCTGTGGCACGCGGTAAAAAGGTTGCAGATAAACGCGAAACACTTAAAAAACGTCAAATGGAAAGAGATTTGCGTAGGGTAGAATGATATGGAAAACACAAAAGAATTTAAACGCATATTAAACTCAAATATGATAAAAATGATTGCTATAATAGCAATGACAGTTGACCATATCGCTTGGGCTGTTTTTGAAGGCTATTCAACTCATCCTGCCGCGATAATAATGCATGTAATTGGTAGGTTGACTTGTCCAATAATGTGCTATTG
Source organism: uncultured Clostridia bacterium (assembly GCA_934725795.1). Lineage (GTDB taxonomy): Bacteria > Bacillota > Clostridia > Christensenellales > UBA1242 > Onthoplasma. The sequence continues at coordinate 7,706 of CAKVCF010000022.1, forward strand.
CATTGCAGAAGGTTATCATTATACACGAGATGTGAAAAAATACACAAATCGTTTATTCTTGTTTGCTCTTATTTCGCATGTGCCTTATATGTTGCAGTCTATGGCATTTAAACAATATGGGTGGTTGGCGCTTGTCCCTTTCACCACTGGTGAAGGCTTTTGGGGGCATGTGTTAAATCAAACAAGCGTGATGTGGTCTTTGGCTATTGGACTTGTTATGCTTAGGGTTGCAAATAGTGAAAAAATCAAAAAACAGTTTAAACCACTTATTGTGATTTTGTTGTGCTTGTTGGCTTTTCCAGCTGACTGGAGCTGTATTGCATCATTATTTATTTTATCAATCGGCACAAACCGTGGTAAGCCAGTTAAACAAATTTTGTGGTGCTTATTTTATGATGCTTTATATGCAATGGTTTATTTCTTTGCACTTTCCAAAGTGTATGGTTTGATTCAGTTGGCTGTTGTGTTAGCAATACCTGTTATTGCTTTGTATAATGGTGAGCGTGGAAAGAACGCCGCTGTAAACAAATTTATGAAATGGCTTTATTATGTTTATTATCCGCTTCATTTAACAATTATTTGGCTGTTCACCATATTTTGTTAAAAGAAAAACCGATATTAAAATAATTTATACTAAAAAGAAATAAAAACAAAAAACTCAGTTAAATACCGAGTTTTTTAGTGGAATAATCATTTTATTAAAATAATTTTCTAAGTGAATTGACTTTTTTAGAAGTTTTTATTAGCGTGTTTAATCTTCATCGTCATCATCTTCTTCATCAAGGCCGTATTCACGTTTGATTTTTTGGCTGTATTGCCTTACGTGAACTTTGGCGTTAAGCAATCTGTAAAGCCTTATCAGTTGCCTTTTTGTGCTGGATCTATCATAAAGCAAAATTTCAAATCCGTCCCATAAAAACAGCCAACCAATAACGGCGATAATTGTGTCTAGATACATATTGACAAAGAAACCATAAATCAAGGCTTCTAGGAACAAAAGTGCTAAACC